>DKWX01000062.1 GCA_002491945.1 Porphyromonadaceae bacterium UBA7141 | reverse complement strand
AATCAATGATAAAAATATGGTTGAGCATAAGAATTTATTCATAAGCAGTTGTTATTTAGCCGCTCTTTCAGCCTGGTGTTGCGTCGGGAGACGGTCTGGTTGTGGATGGTGTATGCGAGGGCTTTGGTGGTGCCGACGAGTACGCAGATTTTCTTGGCGCGTGTTATGTCGGTGTAGATGTGTCACCTTCCAATGGGTTCTCATCGTTGCGCTTGCGGCCCTCCATAGGATTATACTCCGGCAGACGGTGGATGGTCTTCGCCTCCATTCCTGTCGCTTCGGTCATGCGCTTGGCGGCGCGACCTGTTGGAGCAGCAAGGAGAATCTGCATCCCCTTCGACTTGAAGACTGCGATAATTCGTAAGCATACGGTGTAGCAGCGGTTTATAGAATTGCATCCACCTATAAGGTTGGGCGGATAGTTCTGAATAAGCTGATCTTCCTTGGTAATCTTCGTGCTTACAATGATAGGGCAGTCAACCTGATCAATCCAGAATTTGTCATAGGAATTGTAGGCGGAGAAATACTTTATACCACAACCATGGGAGATGAATGTAATTTCATCATAGTATCCATAGCCACGACATTTTCTACCGTCTGCCAAGCGAGATTCTTCTCTGAATAACAGCTCCATAAGACTGGCTTAATTTGTCAAATGTTCCATAAATCCTTTGAGGGTATATATTTGGCTTCATCGATTAGGTTCTTACATGCTGAAGACCTCTTCCTCGGCTATCCATGAGAGAGCTGCATCGATGTCGATGTAGCGCAGGTAGCGGAGTGTGAATTTATCGAGCAGCATGTCTTTGCTTCGCTTGCGCGACGCTTCCTCAAGAATTATTTTGGAACGATTTATGACTGATTCCATCAGTTCGACCTTTTTAAGCTGATTGGCGTATCCAGCTCCGCCGGGATTGGTGTCGAACACGCAGATGTGGCCGTTGGGTGTCAATGCAAAATCAACTGATTGGCGATCTTTGCCCAAAGCGTCTGCGAGTGCCTGCGTAAACACAATCCCCAATGTGATAAGCAAATCATACTCTGCATCTCGATCGGATATCCAGTGGTTGGAATTTGCGTGGCGGATGCGAATCTCGCTATAATCGGTCTGAATAAGGTCTCCTATAATAATATTGCGCCGGATTGACGTATAGTCGCTTCTCGACGAACATATACTTCCTACACTCTTCCCGCTTATGGCCCGGTGGTAACAAGGTTTATCCGGCTGTCGCGGAGTCAACGGATTCATCTCTCTCGGCGGTATTTCCGGATGCTCTGACGATGACGCCACCTCATGTTCCATCACAGTGCGTCCGCAGCGTGTGCAGTAGGCGTAGCCATAACCTATACCTTCATTGTAATAAAGTATCTTGGCATCGCCTGATTCGCGATTGTCGCGGACGGAGAAAAGGTGATGTCGGCTTACGACGTTGTCCCAGTCGTTGGCTCCGATGAGCTGAGCACTTACACGAGTATAGATATTTTGGTCAACGATGCGGGTTGTCACTTCGTTGACATCCGGCAAGAAGCTGACAGGACACACAAGTTCGAGAGCATAGTCATCATTGACCGTCCATTTCATAGCATCAGGCAGCGGACTTTCACCGGTGGCTATTACAGTACGGTCCTTGCTTCGATATATCTTCTGGAAGGTCTTGACACGCTCATACATATTGGAGCATTCAAGCCCTCTGACTGTATATACCACGCCGTCAACCACAACGCTGTTGCCAGGCACATACTGGGCGATGGCTTCACGCAAGGAATAACTTGGATTAGATGACGATGACATGCGTGACTCCTTGCCCGGTGTGACAAGATTGAGTTGCAACACATTGACCGGCATGTTGGCATTTGGAGTGAAACGATGTGTAGCCCAATAATTCAACAGCCTGTCATCGAGGAGATTCGTATATTTCCAATCTATGAATTTGCGGTATTTCTCAGAAACATTGCCTCCCTGTATAATGAAGTACAAGTCTTCGGCTTTGGAACTGAGCTCGCCATAGCAACGCTCGTTGGCTTTCTTTGCGTTCAATATTACTTCCTCCGGAGGTCTGCCGGCAAAACATGTTTGCCGGAGCAGCTTCGTCAGACTGGTGCGGAGCTCGTCGCTGATCGGTTGGTCACAACACTTGTTGAATCGGTCATAGCAGGTGCCCTCCGGATTGCCAAGCTTGGCGTCGGGCTGCATAAGCTTATTGCTAAGTTCATCCTTGACCTTCGTCTTTCCATCAACCTTCACAATAGAGAAAGGTGTATAGTAATTGGCTACACGCTGATTGATATTTCCATGGCCAAACACACCGAAGGCGCGTACCAGGAAAGAATTGACGTGACGCTGCACCACCTGTGGACTCATAAGGTCGATTGTCGGAACCTCCACGGGGCGATTGATGATCTTTTCTATCGGAGAGAAGTAAGTGCGCAGACCGATGGCATCCGACCCACACAGCGTCACGCATGCGCTCTTTATGCGGTTGTTACGTCCGCTTCGTCCGGCTCGCTGCTTATAGTTGGCCGGCTGCGGCGGTACCGATGACAGCATGACAATCTCAAGATTTCCGAGATCGACACCCATTTCCATGGTTGTGGAGCAGGCAAGGATATTGACCCCGTGGTTCTTGAACGACTGCTGACGCCTACGCGCAACACTTTTGTCAACCTGTGCTGTATGCTCCGCCTGAATGAAAAGGTTGGGAGTGAGATAGACCTGGCGCAGACGGTCGCTGAAAATGCCATCCTCTCCCCATATACCATTGTTCCAAAGAATCGGGCGCTTCTCTTTAGCCCACTTTACAAGTATTTCATCGTTGATCTCTATACCGCTGCCGGGGAAATAGGGGTAAACCTCCCATTTTTCATGCAAATTTTCATCAAGCTTCACGGGTTCAGTGCCGTGAAGATATGGAGCATACCCCTTGAAGGAATATGCCACCGGTCGCATCGCCACAGTATGGCGCTCGCCCTTCTCGCTATTTACGTCGCAAAGCCATGCCTCGTCATAGAGCTTGAGACTCATCTCTGTGAGATTTAGACGACGAGCGCCGGTTCCCTCTGCATCCTTGTCTTCCACATGACAACGCTCCTCTTTGCTCCATGTAGTGCCATGGGTCAGGACCGCATCCTCACCGAGGGCAATAGTTTCCCAAAGTGCATCAATCACAGGCTTGATTATATTGAACCCAAGTTTCTGAGCCTCACTATTCAGATGAATGTTGTGATCTTTACCGTAGAGGTCGGCAAGAAAACGCACCAGTCGGGAATCAGACACTTTCCCCTGCTCCATCTTCGGTTTTTCAATAGGACGACGGCGAGGCTTTTCGGCCTGAAATCGGTTGGTGGAACGAATATCTATAGGATTGTCATCCGACAGCCGCAGATACACCGCCTGAGCCGGACGCACTGAGAAGTCAATGAAATAGCGAAGAAGGTTTTGCCAGTCATCCTTATCTATTTTGTTGGCCTCATTGGACATCGTACTATTGAAGTCCACAACGGCCTGAGGCAGCTCGAGATTTTTCAGACGGGGATATTCCGGATGGAACAATCCCATTGTTTCGGGTGCGGGCGCCGTCGCCGGTCGATTGGCAAGATACATCACCATTATGGAGTGGACATAGTTTTCAAGCACACGGCGCGGTATTTCGCCCTTATCGTCGAGTTCGTCGGTAGTGTCAGATTTTTTGAGGAATTGCTCGCAGAACACTCTGCAGTATCTATCCTTCATCAGCAATGCGGCTACCTCCTTCCATGATATGATACTCTTCACCGACTTTCGCAGTTTGCGTATCTTCTCGGAGATACGGTCAGCCCCGTCCTCATCGTCAAGGTCAATGTATTTTGACAGCTGACGGTTGAGTGACTTAATCTCCGCATCCACCTTTGCTTTCTTATGTCGGCGGGCACATAGTTCATGAAATATAGTCGTGTAGAACCACATGCGTTCCTGCTGCAGGTTCTGACCCAGTGTAGCCTTGGCAGCCATCTGACGACTATCGGCAAACGACAGATATTGCTGTCCGTCATGAAGGACAATGTCGGTTTCTTCAGCCGGACTGTATTTCTCGAGCTCATCGAGAATGGGAGGCGCAATCACTCGGGATATAAAATCTGGCGACACTCTGAACTTCATCAGTCTGGTAGCTTCGTCGTCAAGTCGGATATCGCTATCCTCTTTCTCGTCTACTTTCTTCCGGGTCTGCTTGTGGTTGCAGTAAGGGCAGCTGCAATGTGTGTTTCCCACAAGATGCCATTTGCCCGAAGGACCGGGACCCGGCACAACTTTTGCAGGATCGGTCGGGTCGATATAGAAAGGCTGGTTATTGTCGCCGCGTCGGCCGGCTCCGTTCGTCAGTCCGAATACAACAGTTTTGATGCTTGCATCCGGATCATCCTCTTCAAGGTCGAACATGTCGGAGTCATCGGCCATCGGTGCGTCATATTCCCCTGTCTTCATATTCACCTTTGCTATCGCTACAAACTCACCGCATGTGCGACATCGGCTAAGCTCAAGCATCGGAATCTTTGGTTCTCCCTTTTGTTCGGTAAGATTTTGTGTGTATATCTTGAACGCGCCGTCGGCATGTTCGTTCAGCAGGACATACAGACCGTTGTTAGGCACACGGAAGAAATAATGCGCCTTCACCTTCATTGCAAGTGAGTCGCCAAGACGGGCGCACATATCGTCAAGTGCCTTAAGTTTTTCTTCTACAGTGCCAAGTGGAAACAGCTTGTCCAAAGCCACATATTCCTCATTGAATATCAGTTTCCACCTCTCACGGTCTTCCCCCTCGGGAATCCGTCCTTCCCGTTCTCCGTCTATTACATGAATCTGGTCAAGAGCAGTACCGGTCATGCCTGAGATGAATGTGCATAGTTTAGCCTCTGCTTCCGCTTTCTTTTCCGGAGTGTCGGCATTGCCGAAAGTAGCCGATGATGTTGCGTAGCGCACCATCGTGGGATCGACGTTGAACGCAAGACTTACTCTCCTCAATAGCATTGCCATCTCGGCCGCGCCGGCACCCGAGTAGGTATGGGTCTCGTCAATCACAATCCAACGCAGGCTTTGAAGCTCTGGGCGAATAAGCGACTCGTCTTTTTTGCGCAGCAGAATATATTCGAGCATCGTGGGGTTGGTCAGCACGATGTCCGGCGGATTCTTGCGTACCATCTCACGAGTGTATCGTATCTTGGGAAAACGATAAACAAGATTTCCTTCGGCATCTTTCACTGGATTCCCTTCCGAATCCTTCACAAGTCCGCGGATTTCATCAATCTTCTGTCTCACCCTCTGCGCCTCAGGCGTATTATTGTCAGGCTTAGGCATTGCCTCGGGAAGATCTCCGTTATACACTGTATAGGTCAGATTGGTTCCGGCGAGCAGTTTCTCCAGCCTCTCTTTCTGATCCTCCATAAGGGCATTGAGCGGATATATAAAGATTGCCTTGACACTCTTTTGTTTAACGAGACCTTCGTCTGAGGTCAGGTCTTTGACCAGAGGGAGCATGAAACATTCCGTCTTTCCTGAGCCGGTGCCGGTCGTGACGCATATCGACATCGGTTTCCCTTCCGGAGATTTCTCCGACAACAATGTTTTCCATGCTTGATACTGATGCTCGTATGGCCCAAAATGTTTCGGACCTGCGGGACTGACAGCATTCCAATATGGCGCGACAAGCATCTCAGCCACCGATGACGTGACAGAGTGGACGCTCTTGTATGAGTTCATGCACTGCACCACCGGCATTGCCTCTTCTCCGGCAAAAATGCTTTTGGTGATTTGACGCATCTGCTTCACGGTAGCCTCCTGGGCTTCGTTGCAGGCATCGGCCGACCACATGCCACGTAGGGCACGGTCGACAGCATCTCTGGCTTTTGTGTATATTAATTCATAATTCATGATGCATAATTCATAATTAGTTCTTGAATGTAGATTTGACAATTGCAGTTGGCAATATAATTAATTCTCTGCAGTCTTCGAGCAAACTGACTGCTCCATCATTCATAATCTTGCCGGATTCGCCCAGCAGTTCAATCCAGTATTCAGATTCACTTGCCTCTTTTAGTGCAATATTCATTTTTGAACCGAAATCGGCTTTGCTCTGTCCTCTTAAGGCTTCTTTGATATTGGCAACCGATACTGGTCCCTGATCTCAAAAGCTGCTTTGACAGGACATATTCGTGTTTCTCTTCACATAAGTAATCGTAAAGACGAATAACTCCGAGTGCAAATTTCTTGCTCCTCATCAATACAACATTATCCTCACTTCGTTTCATCTTAATTATGAATTATGAATTATGAATTATGAATTATGAATTGCCCAAAGAGTTCTATGTCCATTCGGGCAAGTTCAGCCTTGTCGTTGTCTGTCAGATTGCCGTTGCGCATGGCAAGCAGTGGCTCATAAATTTCTTTGTCGCGATTTTCTTTATTCAATTCTTCAAGAGGAAGAAACGCAAAGAAATATTGCTTATATCGTGATGCGGTAAGGAAACAATCAAGAAGCGAAATTCTTGACTTCAATTTACGATACTGAAACGCATTCCGACTTCCCCTCCTTGGACAATAGATATGAACAGGATTCTTTTCAGCGGAATAGTCTTGAAACAGGATTGTCAGCGGAGGAGTATCGCTGTCGAAGGATGCAGGTTGTGGCAAGTTCTCCGGAGTATAATCCCAAAAGAGCCATTTCCCGGATTCCGAATCTTCTTTGAACGCCATGACGACTTCAAGTTCTATGGGAGCCAACAGGTCAAGAGCATTTGCCTTGATTGAGCTCCCAAGTATGAGCATTCCTTGTTTCACTACTCTGTCTTGCTGATATATCGACTGCAATGGATAGCACAGATAGCGTTGATACCCTTCATCGGAGAATACTGCCACTTCCGACTTATGCGTAATCATGGCAGGGATGCTGACTTTCGGGGCTTCTGTGCGGGCATAGCATCGGTTTCCGATTATCGTCTCCTTTATTTTAAGCGGGCGCCATACGTCGATTAGTGCATAATCCTCACCGAAGTTTACTTTTATCTGATGCACAGGGTTCAACGGCCGGTTGCTCAAATCAGGATTGTCCAGCCATTGTCCGTCGGGATAAATGATTGTACGATTGTCGATTTCTCGTCGAATCATCCCCGGCATAAGCAAAAACTCTTTGACAAGATATCGCCCGCGACATGCAACCCGCACTTTAACCACTCCGGGGTCGGGAGCATTCGCTTCGGTCCATTCAAGATATCGGTTGCCAGACTTCCATTCAAGAGCCTCTTTCTCAACTTCATTCTCCTCTTCATCGAGACCGGAACGCACTATTATTATGTCGTCGCCCCCGAAAATCAAGGGCAACATATATTCTTCTTCAACACCGTAGTCGTCAGTGCGACAGAGTCTCACCTTGTCGCCATCTTCATATCTTATGATGTTGTGATACAGTCGGGCTGTCAGGCGGTCATACCCCTGATGGTTGAAGAAAGTATATTCCTCGCCGTCGGCACACCTTAGCCTCAGCGATTCAGGCACCAGAGTGAGATTCCACATCCGGCTGCCAACGCCCTCTTTCCTACTGCGGAAAGGCCGACGTTCATTCAGCCCTTCGGGGATAGGGGCGGTCGGGCGCCATGGTTCGCTCCATAGCACAGCCGTTTCGCGTTGTGAAGCAGTTGTGTCGCTCCATTCCCCGGGAGTGTAGGTTCGGTAGAGTTGACTGCAAGACCCGACGCTCTCCTTTTGGGCAGAGACCATCTCTCCATTGTCAGCCGTGGCATATATCTCCACGCTCTCAAAATCTCCGGTCGGCACATCTCTTACAGTCACGTTTTGATCCACTCCCCAGCTGAGGAAACCTTGTTCGGAATTGAAGGTATTGGTATATGAAATCAGTGATGGAATATCGGCAAGTACCTTATCTCCATTAAGGAAACGCACTCCGACTTCAATCCAGCGTAGCGATGCGGGGTTGTTGAATCCCCATAAAAGCATACGGTCATACATCAGATACTGATTGAAACCTTCGCCCATGATTTCCGGCAATAGATTCAGTCGCAGTCTACGGCTGAAATGATTCGCGCCCATAGGAGCGGAAACCAGCCATTCGAGCCGGAATTTGTCGCGTCTTACCTCATTGTTGGCATTGACTATACGGCATATCAATTGCGATGCCGGCGAATTAGAGTCGGCTAAATCTTCCTCGGCAAACGGCTTTCCGCCATTTACTATTTCCCGGATAAACTCATATATCGAACCGCCCTCACGCAGCGACATACGGAATGCCTCGGCTCTTCCCGAGCCGTCAATCTCATCGCCGGGCTGGAGTGTGCCACCATGATATAATCGACATAGCGAGCGGAGAAAGCGGCTGTCGGCTGTACGGTTGATCTCATGAGCCACAGGCAGACCACCAAGCACATACACCGAATAGAGCCACGAATGCCGGCCGCTTTCAGGATTGACAGCCACCCAACGCTCCACGTTGATGCCTGCCGAAATCAGCGACTGCCTTATCTGCTCCCCGGTGGGGTTGAAATGCCTGACGCTTTTCCCACCCGGCCTATAACGCCATTTGTACCATTCAGCCAGATAAATTATGGCGCTGCGGCATCCAACCGTTGAATCATAGAGAAGTGTTTTCCCGGCAGCGGAATCCACAAGCTCCTCCAGCTCGCGAAACCGCTCATACGACAGCCGAAGCCTCCACGTAAAAGGCCTAACCGGATTGAAATCCTTCAGGTACTTCTCATAAAATATATCAAGCCTGTCGTGCTGCATCTTCAATCAGTTGTTTGAGTTCTTCAATTGAGAATGGGTCGGGGCGGCGACGGTGAGCCATCGCGTGACAATTGGCACAAAGCGGTCGAAGGTCGTCGGGATTAACCTCATGTTCAGAATCCGTCTGGGATATAGGCAGTAGATGATGCACCTCTATATATCCTTCTCCAACCGGGCCATATACAGCTTTGAAATCAAAGCCGCACACCATGCAGCGACACCCATACTTGTCAATGCAGGCCTGACGCACCTGAGGGTCACGCTCACGCCTGTCGACGGTCTGCTGCACCACATTGCCCTCAACATAAGTTGTCTGTTGAGGTCTCGACGCAATATCCTTCACCTTCTTCGGCTTTACCTGAAGGTCGCGGTAAAATCTGGAGTTGAGAAAATATGCGAAATATTTAATGGCTTTACTGAAAAGGCCGTCAGAGGCATCGTTCTCGGCTTTGGCTCCCGGCACTGTGGCTATGCGCGTGCGCCATTCCTGCCATTGCGATGCTGAGGTGCAGGTCCACACCGATTCCAGACCGGTATCGAGGTGACGACGGACAAACACCGGAAGCTCCGTTTCGATAAACCGCGCCATCTCCGTCCGCTCCTCTTCGGAAGCAAACCGCATCTGACGGGCGAGGGATTCTCCCAGCTTGTTCCTCAATTTCATCCTGTCCTGGTTGCTCATGGCCTTGGATTTTTGAGCTTCAAAGGTTGGTAGCACCAACTTTTGAAAGCTGCTTTAACATTTCAATGGAGCGAAGACTTCCTGCCTCCGTTGCAAGAACGTGTAAAGCGGCTTTACACGTCATCATCTGCACGGCTACTTCATCGGTTTGATCATACGCTCTATGAAATCAATCTCCGCTGCATCCAGCCCATACTTGCAGTAGAGCTGACGGTCGATATCCTCCACCTCCTGATTCCAGTCGATATCCGACTCCGACGTGAAGTCCTGAAGAGGAACAAATTGAAACACACTGCTTGGATTATCTTGTGTTTTCTTTTTAATATAAACCATGTAGCGGAAGAATTTTGTAAACATATAGCTAACAATATTTTCACATATTAGCTTGTCCAGTACTATTTTTTGATTGTACCCAATCACCAAATAGGTTTGAGAACAAACACTATTTGGCTCTCCATAGAAAGGTTTACCAATTATTTGGTGAGGGAATGCATCTCCGCCATTAAAAGCCTTTGAAAGATATACTTTATGTAAAGAGATTACCGAACGATTTTTCGGAATATCATCTAGTGATATCCATCCAAAACCATCGCTTGACACCTGTTTATTAAGATAGTATTTTATATTTTGTTTTTCGGTTTGGGATGTAGAATATCCATTCCAACTTGTTGTAAGAAGACCATTCTTATCAAAGAAATGTTGTGGACTAACAAACAAGCTAAAATTATTATCAACAAATTCAGAACCTTCAACCTCCTTAATTTTCTTATATATCCGTGAAGCTATGGCATCTCTAATTACAATACCCGCTCCATGAGCATTCAAATTTTCGGCCACGGTTTGTGAACCTCCATTACTGTCATGAATATGGAGGTGGCATTTACCATTATATGAAGGACTTAAGAGGAAGTAGTTGACGCCTCCCTTGATTTCAACATTCTTAAAACATGAAAGTGCGTCATAAAAATCATGAATTATGATAAAATGATTGCTATTAATCATTTTGTCTACCCATGCATCTTCAATTCCTTGTCCTGTTTTAGTCATCCAACGACTCGGACTAATCAAAGACACATACTGAGCTTCTAATTCTATCCCTAAATCTATAAATCGAGGATATACAGCGGAAGAAAATGCTCGGTTTGTAGTACAATTGTCCGAAGCTTGATTATCCTGGTACGGCGGGTTGCCGATTACGGCTGTGAATTTCAGCATAGCTTTGGCGTTTGTGCCGTTCCAGTAGCCGACGCTGCGCAGTTGGGCTGCGAGTGCTTCGGGTTCGGTCTTGGCGCGTTGAACAATCTGGTCATTCTTTATGTGGGTGTTCGTAACATGACGGAAGCCGCGCAGGGTGCGCCGTGTGATGGCTTCAGCCATGGGAGTGTTTGAGATAACGTAGATGTTGTTTTGCAGCACATCGTCCCATATCACCTGCTCCTCTTCAACGGTAAGGTTCTCGGGGTCGGTGATAAGTCCGGCGTTGATATAGTCTTCTACACGCCGGCGGTAGATGCTATATGTGGCATAGAGGGGATAAAGCCCCGTCTTGGAGTTGATTTCAAGGATGCGTGTACCTGCCGATGTATCTTTATCATCGGGTTCTCCGGCGTTGAAGACAGTTGACGTCACATCACCACGGTCTACATACCTGGGCATGATTGTGTCGGCATAATCGATAAGAGCCGTCGCTGAGTCATACACCTCGCGTTGGTTGGGACCGTCGAAACGTTCGTTGTAGAAGCAGTAGCCTCCGAGGCAGTCGCTCTGGTGCATATTGACCACTCGCCAGGGAGTCAGCACGGTCTCCTTGTCGGGGTTGTGGAACATGTCATGAATGTCGGTGATGGCCTTGATGCGCTCTTCAACGTGCATCGAGTCGGCCTCGCGAGTCCACTGGCGGTAGAGGCGTCCGGCACCCTCGAAGCGGGCCACATTGTAGCACCGTTTGAAACGGTTGAATTTCTCTTTCGTCACACCGCGCGGCATAAATTCCTCCCATGAACGGTCATCTACCTTGCGGGTGAAGTTGTCGAGCGTAATCCCGTCATCGTCATCCTGCGAGAATTTGCCTCCGAATATCAGCAACGGAATGCGGAGTGAGATGCCACGGAGTATCTTGATGCGGTTTTCTTTCTCCTTGCGTCGCTCCTCACGTTCTTTTTTCAAGGCTTCGTAGGCCTCCTGCTCTTCGGGAGTGCGTTCCTTCGGGTCTTTTTTCGCAGCCTTCTCTCCGGCCTGACGCTGGGCTGGAGTGAGTCCGTTCTTCGAAATATCCTTAGCCTTGGGAGGCTTCTCCATGTTGGTGGTCTGGCCGATCTCAACACCCATCTCATTGAGTTCATCGATATCGCCCTCGGTCATGGTGTCGAGGATATATCTGGTGTCGTAGAGGGCGTTGTCGTTGAAGCCATTGAGAGCTATGCGCTGGTTGTACACGCGGTTAAGGCCCTCGAAGAGGCTGTCGACATTGAAAGGCACCATTCTGCCGCCGTCAAGCGAGATGACAGGGCAAAACTTCAGGAATTCTTCGATAAACTCCTTCTCGCTTGCTTCATCACCCTCCTTGGCACCTAATTTACGAGCCTTGGCGGAGAACTTGGCGGCTTCGGCTACTGCGGCAAGCGAACGATCCGGAGCGAAGTCGAACACGTAGCAGAGCGATTTCATCATGCCGTTGTAGATGTGATGGCTCTGCACGCGGAAGATAGTCTGCATGTAGGTGGCTGCCGACGTGCTTTCCGACCCTTTGAGGTAGAACACGGCGGTCCATGGCGGAACAGTTACTCCCGTCGTGAGTCGTCCGCATGATATGGTGATAGTGTTGGTCTGGTCGGGCGCGTCGCCAATTTTTTTCAGCACCGAGTCGAGCGCGTCGGCACGCTGCTCATCGGCATCAACGTCGCCGGCAACGTTGATTATATCGAACATCGAGAAGATATCGTGCTCACGAAGTATCTTGGCAAGAGCCTTCGCCTCCCGAACGCCGGGAACTACCCACAACGTATGCTTGAAGTTCTCCTGATATTCCTCTGTGGAGAATGGATAATTGTTCTCGCCATTTTCGGAACATAGCAAATCAAGGAAATTCCGCACAGCTTCCTTATGCACAAAATCACCCTCGGCACCCTCAGGCATATTCTTGGGATAACGCCCCTGACCATCGGAGCGCCATGTGCGGAAGAACTCCGACAGGGTGAACGCGGCACCTTCGCCCACAGCTTCGCTGCCCGAAAGCTTGGCAAGATCGTAGGTGAATATCTTGAGTTCAGGTAGCACTGCATACGGATTGTCGGTATCGAACATATCCTTAGGCTTCCATGTGCGCTTCTTTTCCTGCTCCATTACATAATCCCATGTGAAGACCTCGTTTTCGGCAAAGTCGTTCATAATCTTATATGGAGTGCCTGAGAGCTGAAGCATTTTGGTGCCTGGCTTCCTAAGGTATTTCTTTACGTTGTCGCCAAGAGCGGTACTCGTGCCTTCGTGAGCTTCGTCGATGATGACAAGATTCCAGTCGTTTTCGAGAATCTGCTTTTTCAGAGGATTATCATCGGCACTCTCTTTGGGATTGACAAGCGACGAACGGCGCAAATATTGCATCGAGGCGAAGAAGACGTAATGCTGATCATGGTCGTTGTTTACGAGCTTTTCAAGCGCAGAGAGGTCGCCCTGCTGCTGGGTGTCAGACACCGATGCATAGTGCCATTGACCGTCATTGCGAAACACCTTCTTGAAATCCTCATACCAGCTTGCCTTAACCACGGGGCGATGCGTGACGATGAGCGTGCGTTGCACTCCCATCTCTTTGGCGAGCTGAAGAGCAGAGAGAGTCTTGCCGAAACGCATCTTTGCGTTCCACAGAAACTGCCTGAATCCCTTTGCATTGAAATGCCTTTTGGCAAGCCGGACAGCTTCCTTCTGCTCATCGCGCAGCACTATGGGAGCCTGCGGGTCGCGAGCTGCCTGACTGTGCGTTATGTAGCTTTCGTATATTGGCATATATGATTCAGATATTATTCATTATGATTTACTAAGGCGGCGAAATATTGTTTCTCCTTCTTGGGAAACCAATCGTATACCACCGCCGGGATTCCCGATGGCTCAGGCGAAGGCTCTCCTTTTCGCAACGCTTCAAGGATGGCGGGAGCCTCTTTTCGTTTTGATTCAAAATCCGGATCGAGATGACTGTAATCAGGCATAACAGAATCTTCATCCAATTCACCAAGCTCATCTTCGCTGAACAAGGGAAGTTGACATGATTCCTGCTTTAGTTTCTCCGCCTTCTTTTCCTGGAGTGCCTTCCATTTTTTTGCCGCCGCGACACTTGGCAACTCGAACTGCCGGTCAGACGTGCCCGGAAGGACGAAGTTCAGTCCGTCCATCTGCCAGAGATTGCACGCTATGAAATGGGCGCATTTGTTTATCATCTGAGAGAATTTCTGACGGTTGATTTCTTTTCCGGGTTCATCCGGAAATTTAGCGAAAAAATAATCCAATATGGATAACAGTGCGGCTTCGCGAGCCAACAAAAGACTGTCGCCCTGCCATTCAAATCCATAAGTGGCTTTTATGGCATCCTGAACACGATCGAACCATTTCTTTGGAGTATGTTCGTTTTCTGATATCACCTGTAGTTTGCGGTCAAGCATCCCGATACGTTTTTCTATAGGAATGGGGACACCCGACACGGTATCATAGCGACTTATAAGATAAGGAGCCTCTCCACAGGTGATTTCAAGCCGACGGTCCTTGACATATTGAATCCATGAGCGTTTTGTGTGCTTGTCGTGCGACTTGCCGAACCGGATGGGTCGCTCTGTCACTTCCCAGTCGTGGGAGCCATCTGGCAATGTTATTTCCCGGTTGAACACCTCCTTGCGGCCAAACCAGGCATCGTCAACGAGATTGTTCTGGGCATTGCAAATCCACGATGGCGTGAACACCTCAGCCTTCTCCTTCACACGACGAGTCTGTTCTTCCAAAGATTTCCGTGCGCGTGGGCGAATCACTGTGTCATCCTTAATCTTGTCAATTGTGATAGGGTCAAAGAAGCCGAAGCCCTCGCCCCGCTCCACATAGCTCTCCGTCGCCCAGTAGATATTCTGGCCGGTGGCATAATCCATAAGGAGTTCGGCGAAAGCCTTGGGATGATTCTCAAGGAGCCAGCGTTCGGAAATGTCAACTTCGTTTGCCATCTGTGTCAGGTCATTCAATCGTTTTACAATCAGGACATTTTCGGCATCCTCATATACACAATCTCAGGTTCTTCTACCTTTGTCGGCACAATGAGTGTCCGGATGTCGATGTCAAACAATTCTGCTATACGGCTCAATGTCTCCAGCCCGGGTTGAGCCGCGTTGGTACACCATTTCGACACAGTAGCCGGATCCTTGCCCAGCTGCTCCGCCAGCCATTTGTTCGTCCGTTTATGCTCGGCGAGCACAATTTTTATACGGTTCAAGTCCTTTCCCATTTTCTATAAAAATGAATTTGACGCAAATTTAAGGAGAATATCTGAAACAGCATGGGCAATTATGGAATTTTTTGTAATTTTGCATCCGGAGTCTTTTCAAGCAAGACTCATCGAATACTCACCATCCCTATACTCTATAGACTGAGTTGTCGGAATTATCGAGTTTAGTTCAGTCTCAAATCCATTTCTAACAGTTCTCCTATGATTCGGCGAAACAATAGAAGACCTCGTTGTTGAACAACGAGAGATTCGCACAACAACACTCTTATGGTGGAGCTTGCAAATGACGGATCCTATTATACAATAAATACCGCAGGAGCATTCAAGACGTCCTACGGTAGAAATAGAGAAATTGTGTATGACCGCCATACTATGGTCAAGCAACCTGCCGAAGTTGCTGTAGAATCGCAAAAGCCGACACAGAACGGCACATCGGACAATTCCCGCATGAACTCTTCTGCACAATCTGACCGCAAAGTTACTAACTCTGCATCAGATAGACAAGGGGAAGTTACGGAAAGTTCTGATGGCTACACCATCACTCCGACCAGCAAGAGGCATCGAGGTGCAGGGCGAACTTGACCCGGACGGCCAGAAGATTGCGCAGGTTGTGAAATCAGCATAGATTCCTTATTATTTGTTCCAAATCCGGCTCCTGCCACGAGGTAAGAGCCGGACATATTTTCGCGCGTCCAAGCCGATAATGCATCTGTCAATCAATCGGCTTCTTCACATGAAGTCATGGCAGGTCATGTGTCTATCAGATTGGCAATGTCGTCATCAACAGTCGATATAGTGCCGATGTTGAATTTCTCACGGAGCACTTTGAGAATATCCGGGGTAAAGTAGGCCGGCAGTGTGGGACCGGTGTGGATATTCCGGATCCCGAGACTTAACAGGGCAAGCAAGACTATCACCGCCTTCTGCTCATACCACGCGATATTATATACAATCGGCAGGTCGTTGACGCTCTTAAGGCCGAGCGCGTCTTTCAGCGCCAAAGCAGCGCGTGGCGGGCGTATGCCGCCATGCCTTTACACCCGTAGATTGCAAGCTGCCTGAGGCCACGAATGTCCTCGTTCTTATCGTGAAGCACACTGAATATCTCCTCATCGAGAGTGCCTCCGTCCTCAACGACCTCAAGCCTGCCATAGTTTTCTTTTGTGATGTGATATCATGCCTGACAGAATCATGTCCACACTGCCCACGGCGTATGTCACGGTATACCCCATAACGGGGAGCGTGCTGTCAAGACTGTCCTGAATCGCGCCCAATGCCGCCACCGCGTTGCGGCTACCGGCCACGCAGCCAAGGTTACGGTTTGCACTTTCCGACCGGAGGCTCGGTGAGAGTTATCCTTACGACTGTGGTTCTTGACAGGCTTCGGGCGATGGCATCATCGAAATGCTCCATGAACTTCGGGAGAAAACGCTCACAAAGCAAGCGCAGAGCCTCAATCTTCTCGCAATCATCCTCTACAATCTCAGCCCTGCCGAGGGCTACGGCTGAATGGTAATACTCTGTGAAGTTCTGTTTATCCTCCTCAAACCTGGGTGTGCATCTGCTCACAGCCGACAAGCTGACCACAGGATTGACTTTCAGACAGTCGAGCTTTTCACCCCCATCGGCACAGTGGAAATAAAAACGGTCATCGCCGCTACGGACAAGCGACAACGGCAATCCATACGGAGAGCTGTCAGGCCGAGTCATACTTACCGTGACATATGGAGCCTTGTCAAACACCTCCAACGCCCATGCCGCATCTCGCTGACGCTGCACTTTTCTCATCTGTCTCATAACTTTTCGTTTTTGAATATTTCTCTTTGATTATCTCGTAGGCACGACGGACACAGGAATATATCTCGCTGTCGGGCATATCTTCATTGAGGTTCACTCTCAGCCAGAACTTCATCGCCTTGTTTACCGGAGTGGTCACTGCTGAATATCGCTCCGTAATCCTCGCAATATCTTCCTCGGCAGAACGGAACGACACCGATGTAAAGTCGTCCATATCAGCTATGCAGAACATATGTCCGAGCACATAGAATACCGGCAGCGAGTCATAACGGCGGGAAAACTTACCGAAGTGAGTCTTCTCCGTCACCCCATCCATTGACAGACAATAATTCCTAAACTCCCCGATATTCATTTCCTTAGTCTGCTGATGACAGCGATAGCGAAGTGTACAAATATGCCATAAACGAGAGTTGCCAACAGAGCCATTCCCTCATTAATTATAATGATGTGAGACAATGGCATAGGCCATTCCGGTCGCGCTTGCTGAAAAGCCGTGAATATGGCGCATCCCGATAGAACGATGAAAACAACAATCATCGACAGCGGAGCAAAACCTAATTTATATCTGCCAATCTGTATCATTTGAATATCTTGACACGTCCAAATAAATTGCCTTGTCTCATCTGCTTTCGATACGCAGTGTAAAATCTATAACAACGTATCGCTATGATAGCAGCACTGAAAGGTTGCCACCATTCAATAGAACCATCTGCCACTCGTGCGGCTCTATCCGGTATACATATAGCCGACATGACAGTAAGCGTCAGCCATATATTCCGTTTTACTCTATTGCTCAACATGATATTTCTATATCGGGGTTAAATGATTTAAGATGTGCGATAAAGGTATCACGGTCTTTTGGCGAGATTTCAAGTGGAGCGATAGTCTTTGTCATCTCTTCTTGTTTAGCTGTTCACGCTCCACTCATCTGACAGAGATTCCCTTTCCGCATAACAGCCGCAAGGTAAATCCTTCAGCAAACCGAGCGAATTGTCAAGCTCATAAATATATCTCAGAGAGACGATTCTGGCTTCATCTTCAGAATGCTCTCCGCCACACAGAAATTGCCACATGCCGTCATCCTCGTCATGTGATACATAAAGCACAGGTGCGCCATCGTCTGTCACATGGCGACATGTGATTACTGCCGTGTCGGGAGCATCTGCAAAGGGGGTCAGTCTCTTATCTTCCATTTGTTTTCAGGTGAGTAAGTGTTAAAATTTAATTTATACAATATACGGGATCGTTTTTTAGTCGATTCCGGTGCGGAGTGAAGGAGAATATAAACATATCCGACTCAGCGACAAGCCGGAAGCGGCAAAAAAGAAGCCGCAGATTGTATAAAAGATTCCATTTCAATTACTATCGGTTAAATTTAACACTTGCTTATTACTCGCTTTTTCATCATTTATTTAGTTTGTTGATTTTTGATTTCGTCTGCCGGAGTGCGCTTCTAAGCCCCGGCGAGAGGGTCTGATACCGCATCATGTCAAGATGTTCATCCAATTCGGCAAGAAGTTCGGGGAAATGTCGGCACATCTTAAATGCAGTATATATGCTGAAACATCTGACAGCGTATGGCTCACACTCGGAATTGATTTTCGACATGCAGTAGTCGAGGAAGTCTGTCCGTATGTCGTACGCATCATATTCCTGCTCTCTCAGAAGCTGGAGAAGCATACGCTTCTTGCTTGTGCCCATCTCGGTCAGCAGCATATCAATCATCTCATCGCGCAATGACAACAGCCATTCAGCGTCCGCTTCCGGCAGATGGGTCATGACCCAAAGCGCGTTCACACTTGTTCTCCTGTCGTCCGACCGGACAAAATGCCAAAGCATGGTCAAGTTATCCTGTGAGCCAGAAGCCCATGAAACCACGCTCTTGATTTGCGGAAGGTTGATTTTCTGCAATAACAGTTGCCCGATATTCATACCGTTGCCGTTTCACTGAAAGAGATAACGCACTTTAACACTGTAACGGCGCACGATGCGACGAATGCTCTCAATGCCGGAACCAGTGTCATAGGCCACATTGCTGAATGTAGAATACATTGACGGCTCGTTGGTCGTCTCGACTATCTCATAAGGCATCAGCAGTTTCACCCCTTCGTTCTCGGCGATGAACTCTGCTTTCTGCCGTGCTGCGTCAAGAGCGGCTCTAAGTCCCTGACAGTTGTATTGCTCCATGTTGGAGTTGTCAATCTTCGTGATATTGAAGCATACAATGCCCTTGCGGTCAAGGAGGTCGGATATACGCTCTATCCGGTTGAAGTCATCGACTGTTGCCGACAGGCGCTTTGCCATAAGGAATGTCGATGACATATCCCGGTTGCGGTAGTTGCCTAAATCCGAAACTACTATATGAGAGTCTGGAACTCCCGCCTCGCGGAGTGTCCTGCGGACATCATTCTCGATATCGGAGAGCCTTACAAGGGTGCTGTCGCCTGAAGCCTTATGCGTGTAATACTCTTCCATCCCTATCTCTATTGTGATACGGTTGGGGATGATATTCATTGTCGCCGAACCTGTCACCTCAATCACTGGAGACCCTGCTCCCTCTGCGTGTCCGGCAATGGCAGAGATCAGCATTATGGCTGCCGAAAGAATTAATTTTCTCATATAAGCAAATGTTAAAATGTAATTTATACAATATGCGGGATTGTTTTTAGTCGATTCCGGTGCGGAGTGAAGGAGAATATAAACATATCAACATAATCAAGAAAATGTTTCGCTTCCGGACTCACCACTCCCCCTCCCGCTCAGTTCAGATTGGTGAAGCGCACCATGTCAGGATTGGGTGACGCAGCATCAGCGGCATTGCGGCGCATCTCTACGAAATTGCTGCGCACCTCCTCTTTGGCCCGGAAAAAAGAGTCGAGTATATTCTTCAGGAAGCCCTCATTGTCAGGAAACGTTTCATGAAAAAGGAAATCGCGACGCGTATGAAACCATATCGTCCCCTCATTGTCGGGAGCTGTCATCACCACGGTCGTGCCATAACTGAAATTAGTCTTGTTGACGGCTTCCCGCACCTGCGGCAGGTCAGGGTCGTCGGAGCGTATCTGCGACCATCCCGGATCCCATATCCGCACCTCTACCCCTCCGAATATCACGACGAAATTCTCTCCCTGATATTTTACCTCTACCTCTCCGCTCTCTTTAAGTTCGGGCTGACAGCCGATGGCCCGCAACGTGCGGAGCATCAGTCCCGCCGTATCAGGCGTCGGCGCCTTATCCGCGTCTCCCGGGGGTGTTGCATCTTCATCACCTGATGCCTCCTCTCCTCCGGAGTATTCGAGAGCCTCGCGCTCTTTGCGCTTTTCCCTGCGCTCTGCAATGAGCCGATAGACAATCAGGCCCAAAAGCAGCGACAGAACTATTATTGATATCATAAATAATCGTATCTTATCAATCAGTCATTGCAGGACGCCGCAGTAATGCTTACGGCATCCTGTGTTTATTTATCTATGGCAAGCAACCAAACGCACACTCCCTCCTCTCCCCCCCCGACGGACTGCCACCACCCTGATCGGTCTTACAAAGATAGCACGGCACGCCGACATATACAAACAAACTCTCACCTTTTTTAACCGCGATTTCATTCATAGTCGGCTTTTTTCGCTAAATTTGCAGATTATGGGAAATCAACAGTCTTCTTTATCCAGCAAGATAAGCTTACGCGAACCAAAAAACTACAAGGTCGTCTTCCACAACGACGACTTCACTACAATGGATTTCGTGATTGAGATACTCATCCTGGTATTCCTTAAATCAGAGTACGATGCCTATAACATAATGCTTGATATCCACCACAAAGGGAAAAGCACCGTAGGCACATACTCTTTCGACATGGCCCGGACCCGCACGATGCGGGCCACTGAAATGGCCAGAGCTCAAGGATTCCCTCTCAAAATCACCATCGAACCGGAATAATATCAATACATGGAACAAGTCCCCAATTTCAGCACGTTGCTCAGCCACGTGATGTACAAAATGCACAGGCTCGCCTTCGACATGCGCCATGAATACGTCACTCCGGAGCATCTGCTTGCCGTTTTGCTTCTGGATTTCAAGCCGTTTTACGACACTTTGGGCAATCTCGGCGCCGACACTGACAAACTCCTGAGCGAAGTAACCGGATGTCTCGATGAGATGGAACAGCGGAGGGGCGCCGACCAACGCCGAAAGGTCTCAGCCGATGAAGAATGTTATGTCTATTCTTCATTCCAGATGGCGACGCTGCTCGAAGAGGCCTCGGAGACCGCCTCAAATGCCGGACGTGACACTGTCATGCCCGAGCATCTCGTCAGTGCATTGCTCCATCTTCCCGACAATACCGCAGCATGGCTCCTGCAGAAGGCTATCGATGGAGATACAGGAACCTTCATGCTGCAGTTTCTCGACAATCTGGCCTCTTGCTATCCGGACATATACAACCCGGACGACCCGGACTCGTCATCTTTCATTCTTGACTCCGACAATGACGGGGTGCCGGCTGACGAGATTGAACTCCCCTCCGGCCGGGAATCTGAATCACAGCATCACAAAGGTGGGAAGGCATCATGGCATAAGCTCGTGACATGCCTCAATGACTCGCTGACGGGACACAACCCGCTGATAGGACGTGAGGAAGAACTGGCCCGCACTATTCATGTGCTCTGCCGAAAGGATAAGAACAATCCCATCCATGTGGGCGAACCGGGTGTAGGAAAGACGGCGCTCGTCTACGGTCTGGCACGCCTCATCAACGAGGGGAAGGTGCCTGAAGCCTTGCAGGGCGCACGTATCTACCAGATTGACCTGTCGTCGCTTCTGGCCGGGACTCAGTTCCGGGGTGAACTGGAGAAACGCCTCAGACTGATTCTTGAGGGCGCGGCAGCGGAGAGCAACGCAATCCTGTATATCGACGAGATACACAATCTCGTAGGCACCGGTGCCGTGGGAGAAAGTCCGATGGATCTTGCCAACATGCTCAAGCCATATCTTGAGAACGGCAGTCTGAGATTCATCGGCTCCACTACATATGACGAGTACAAGCGCCACTTCGCCAGAAGCAAGGGGCTGAGCCGTCGCTTCCGCCAGATTGATGTGCCCGAACCATCGGTCGAGGAGGCAATCCACATTCTTATGCAGCTCAAGGGGGTCTACGAGGAGTTTCACGGAGTTGTCTATCCCCAAGCCACTATCGAATATGCCGTAAGAATGAGCGCCCGGCATATAAATGAGAGATTCCTGCCCGACAAGGCTATCGACCTTATCGATGAGGCCGGGGCATACCGTGCCATCCACCCTCTGCCGCAGGATGAGGCGCCGCAGTCTGTCGACATATCCACCGTATCGGAGATTCTTGCCAAAATCTGCAAGGTGGACACTCTTGCCGTGCAGTCAGACGACGACATGCAGCTCGAATCTCTCCCGGAGAGGATTGCAGCAAGCATATACGGTCAGGACGAGGCTGTGAGACGTGTGGCCGAATCTGTGATGATGGCGAAGGCCGGGCTGACGGATGAGTCAAAACCGCTTGCATCGCTCCTCTTCGTGGGGCCTACGGGTGTAGGCAAGACTGAAGTGGCAAGGGTACTTGCCAGTGAATTAGGTGTCGAACTCGTGCGATTCGATATGAGCGAATATACCGAGAAGCATACCGTGGCAAAGCTTATCGGTGCTCCGGCCGGATACGTGGGATATGAGGACGGCGGTCTGCTGACCGACGCTATCCGGAGGCATCCCGACTGTGTGCTGCTGCTCGATGAACTTGAAAAGGCACATTCCGACATCTACAACATTCTTCTACAGGTGATGGACTATGCCAGACTGACCGACAACAAGGGGAACCGCGCTGACTTCCGCAACGTTGTGCTTATCATGACATCCAACGCCGGCGCTCAATATGCCTCGCAGGCCAGTGTGGGATTCGGGAGTCGGGTCACGACGGGCGACGCGATGATGCGGGAGGTGAAGCGCACGTTTAAGCCGGAGTTCCTCAACCGTCTTACGGCCACTGTCATATTCAACGACATGGACCGCCATATGGCCTCGCTGATTCTCGACAAGAAACTGGCTCAGCTCCAAACTCTGCTTGAGGCGAAGAAGGTGACTCTCAACCTCGCGGCCGAGGCCCGCGGATACCTGCTTGAAGAAGGGTTCACACGCGAATACGGAGCCCGTGAGATCGACCGCGTCATCACATCGCAGCTCAAACCTCTGCTGATGCGTGAGATTCTTTTCGGCCGACTGAAGCACGGGGGCACCGCCCACGTCGGCCTACAGGAAGGCCGACTGCACATAATCAGCTGTAATTTACCCGATTGAACAATCCATTAAAACTATACTCACACACATATGGTATATCAGCTTACCGATGAGATTACGTTCCCGAATCCTTATTTAGGCGACCCCGACGGGCTGATTGCAATCGGGGGCGACCTCAGTACCGAACGCCTGCTGACAGCCTACCAATACGGCATATTCCCATGGTTTCCGGCCGGCAGAACTCCGTTATGGTTTTGCCCGCTCGACCGATTCGTAATCTTTCCTAATGAGATACACGTATCGCATTCAATGCGCACTCTGATCAACAGCGACCGATATAGAGTCACTTTCAACAAGGCATTGCGCGATGTGATGGACGGATGCGCCGAAGTGAATGCAGGAAGCCATGAGAAGCGCTCCGATGATCCGGCGGCCTGGCTTGGACCACAGATTATCGAGGCATATCTCGAAATGAACCGCATCCACGACAATGTCAAAAGCGTGGAAGTATGGGAGGGTGATAATCTCGTGGGCGGACTATACGGTGTGACATCTTTAGGCGGATTCATGGGTGAAAGCATGTTCTCACGTGTGCCGAATGCAAGCAAACTTGCACTGATATCTCTGGCACGCCAGTTGACATGCAGTCGATACCCGTCTCTGATCGACTGCCAGTTTGAGACCTCCCACCTGCTCAGCATGGGAGGACGCCATATCACTTATGAGGAGTACCTGCGCGTCATCAGTGGCGGACACTACACCGTCGCCGATCCCCGGCAGACGTGACCGCAATCCGGATCAGTCTCCTCTGATACGCGAGCGTATCAGAGGACGTAGCATATCTTTATATTTAAGTCCCATCCGCGATGCTATGGGGAAATAGAGCGATATAAAGGCCGCTGAGCCAAGCAGCAGCCGCACCGCCGCGCCCGACACACCGGGAATGAAGCCGAGGACAGCGGCCGGGAGCAGCGACGCTATCACCGAAATGCCCCCTACGGTCATGCAATGACGCCATGGAATCAGCCGATGCACCGGAGTGCCTGTGCGACGCCCAAGATAATACAGCATCATGGAGATATGCAGCATCAGTATGCCGCATTGTATCACAGCTATACCGGCCGGACCCACACCGGTTCCGGCACCTCCCGTCACGGCCGCCGCCGGAAACACGACCGCGACCCATGCCATATCGGCCGCCGCCAACACGACCGCCGGAACCAGACTGGCCATCGAATACTGCCTGCCCATACCCAGCCCAAGCATCACCGGCGCGTAAGGCACGACACGTATCAGATTGACCACCGTCACAATACGGAAATACACCGCCGCGCCGTCATATCGGCTGCCATAAAGCAACCCTATTATATCAGGAGCATAAACGCAGGCAAATATGGCGAGTGGATAGATTATCGATGCCGACTTACGGAATGTGGAACGCCATATTTCAATCACCTTCCCCTCATTGCCGTCTCCCTCTGAAGCAAGGCGCGACACCTCCGGGAGCAGCACTCCGGCAATGGCTCCTATCAACATCCCTGCAAAGGGGAGTTCGATAAATCCGTTGGCAAATTCGGCAAAAGCCTCCGCGCCATACCATCGGCTGACAAAGAACTGAGGGGCCGACTGTATGAGTATTCCCCATATGCCGGCCGTCATAAGCGGAAGTGAATATCGCAGTATCTCACTTGCTATCAATACCGATGGCCGCTCAGGAATCCCTCTGAACGGCAACCGCATCAGCTTGATTCCCACCACACAGCAGGCTGCAGATGACAGTGTCAGACCAAGAGCCGCCCCTGAGGCGCCGCAATGCCACACTGCCACCGGGAGCACCACACATATCAGATTGAACACACGGTTAAGTATGACATAAAGCGTGGCATACGATGTGCGCCGACAGCTTGCCATCACCCCTTCCATCCCCATCACAGGGAAAAGAAACGCCGGTACAGGAGCAAAGCAGCGCAACGCCCCGCAAAGAGCCGGATTCCCCAGCACTCCGGCTATCATTGAGGAGCCACACCATAGGGCGACTGCGAAGACAAATCCGGTGACAATGAAGATTCGGTTGATTCGGTTGAGCGCCGACAATGCCTGCTCTTCCGGCACACGGGGAAGAAAATAGGAATAGGCTCGCGGCAGTCCGAGAGTGAACACCACCTGAAGCGTGCCATAGACATAGAGCACCTGCCGCAACGTGCCATATTCACCCACAGGCATCATCCGGCTCAGCACTGCGGCGCTGACAATGCCGAAGCTTAACGACACCAGATTGCCGAGTCCGAGCCAGAAAGCCTGTCCGGTGCGGCTTCTATTATTCACGATTGTCATAACTGCTTAGTGAGTCAGAGTCTAAGTAAGTGTTCAGATTTAACCATAACCCCGCATATTGTAAGTAAATGTTCAAATTTAACCGATAGCAATTGGAAAGGAATCTTTTATACAATCTGCGGACTTGTTTTTTAGTCGATCCCGCATATTGTATAAATTAAATTTGAACACCAACTTATGAGAGATACCTTAATCATAGACTCCAGTAGCGCAATCCTCCGCGAATGCCGGCCAGTCGGCGGCGGAATATCCCCTTGAGGTCGGCCACCACCCCTCCCGGACGCAGATGCGATTCAAACCACGGCAGATCCAACCCGAGATAGCAATCGTGAGCCACGGCGACTATCACGGCGTCATACCCGCTTCCTGACATTTCAGACAGCGCTATTCCATATTGCCGCTCCACTTCTCCGGCATCGGCTACGGGGTCGGCCACATCCACTGCAATTCCGTCACGCTTAAGTGATTTCACAATATCCGCTACTTTCGTATTGCGTATATCGGCCACATTCTCCTTGAATGTGAATCCAAGTATGAGCACTCGACGGGCAGCACTCCCCTCTCCGGCCCCGATAAGGCGACTGACGTTTGCGGCCACATACTCAGACATGGAGTCGTTGACGGCACGTGCCACTGGAATCAGACGCCCGCCACATTGTATGGCATCTGCCTTATGCACCAGATACCATGGGTCGACACCTATGCAGTGACCACCCACCAGACCCGGCGAATACATATTAAAATTCCACTTTGTGGA
Source organism: Porphyromonadaceae bacterium UBA7141 (assembly GCA_002491945.1). Classification (GTDB taxonomy): domain Bacteria; phylum Bacteroidota; class Bacteroidia; order Bacteroidales; family Muribaculaceae; genus Lepagella. Next base: position 3,991 of record DKWX01000062.1, on the reverse strand, counting down.
GGCGGCATCGAGCACCTCGTATGTGTCGATGCCGAGACTCCCGCAAATCATGGCGAATTCATTCATCAGCGCGATATTCACATCTCGCTGAGTATTCTCCAGTATTTTTGCGGCTTCGGCCACCCTTAGTGACGACACTCTGTGCAGACCGGCCCGGACTATCATGCCATACACACGCGCTATCTCTTCCAATGCTTCCTCATCGCATCCGCTCACCAACTTTACTGTGTCGGCCACAGTGCGACGGGAATCGCCCGGGTTGATTCTTTCGGGAGAATACCCCACCTTGAAATCCCGGCCGCAACGCAATCCGGAGATCTCTTCAAGAAGAGGCACACACACCTCATCGGTACACCCGGGATAAACGGTGGATTCAAATACTACATAATCGCCCGGCTGCAACACACGTGCCACACTTCTTACGGCGGCACAGAGCGGATTCAGGTCAGGGCGTTTGTCATTATCCACCGGCGTAGGCACAGCCACTACATAAAAGCAGGCATCGGCCAGCACTTCAGGCGAATCATCGAAAATAATATCCGCACCATCGAATGCCGAAGGCGGAAGTTCGCCCGAAGGGTCTTCTCCGCGCCGCATAAGCGCCACCCGATCCGGATTGATGTCATATCCCGACACAGCCACATGCCGCGCAAAGGCAAGCGCCAGAGGCAATCCCACATATCCGAGTCCCACCACCGCCATACGTCCATGTCCTGATATAAGTCTGTCGTATATCATAAGCACGCATTCAATTTTTGACAACGACAGTAAGCAACTCTTACTTCCCAGTCATCAGATTCTTCTTGGAGAGAGACAAAGTTTTGACTCAACATATTCGAGGATTGTCGGATTCTATTCAAGCGACAGCCATCAGTGAAAAAAGCCGCAGATACGTTAATGATTCCATTTACTATAGTATTACTCCGAGCACTTACTGACATGGCCATCACTCAGTTTATAACGCTGTCCCGTCTCCGGACACACGGCCTCACCCCCGGCATCGAATTCGAGACGGTGGCCATACTCACTCACCCATCCTGTCAGACGGGCAGGATTACCTGTCATCAAAGCATACGGTCGCACGTCACCGGTCACTACCGCCCCGGCCCCGATCATGGCGAATTCCCCAATTTCGTGGCCGCACACCACCGTGCAGTTGGCGCCAAGCGTTGCACCGCGCCTCACTATCGTAGTGCGGAACTCATCCCGACGGCAGATAAAGCTACGCGGATTGCGAACGTTGGTAAAGACACATGACGGACCCAGAAACACATCATCCTCACACATCACGCCCGTATAAATCGATACATTATTCTGCACCTTGACGTTGCGCCCCAGCAATACACCCGGAGCTATCATCACATTCTGCCCTATGTTGCATCCCTCTCCTATCACCGCTCCGGCCATGATATGGCTGTAATGCCATATTCTGACGCCTGGAGATATCGTGCAGCCCGGATCTGCCACGGCTGTAGGATGTATGTAGTATTCTTCTGTCATTATGCGAGTTTTAAGGCCGGTCGACTGCCGACAGCAACTTGTCTGGAGTCCTACTCGGGACAGGCGCCGGAGGTGGCGAAAAATTCCTTTATCGTTACGGCTATATATTCAATCTGATTTTGGGTGAGTTCGGTGTGCATAGGCAGCGACAGCACCTCGGCGGCCAGACGTTCGGCCACTTCCGGAGTCCCGGCCATACGCATTCTGTGGCGATAGGCTTCCTGCATATGGAGTGGCATGGGATAATACACCATCGTAGGGACCCCGCGCGAAGCAAGCCACTGCCGCAACCGGTCGCGTTCATTTCCGGCCACACGAAGTGTATACTGATGCCACACATGGTCGGCTCCACGGGCTGCCTGCGGCAGCGTGATTCCCTCTGTCGCGGCAAGCGAGTCACTATACATGGCAGCCACCCGGCGCCTCGCCTCGTTCCAGTCCGGAAGATGAGGCAGTTTGACGTTGAGCACCACGGCCTGAAGCGTGTCGAGCCGGGAGTTGAAGCCTATGACGCGGTGACTGTACTTCTCTTCCTGCCCATGATTGGCTATCATGCGGATACGGCGGGCAAGACGGTCGTCGTTGGTAAATATAGCGCCTCCGTCGCCATAACATCCGAGATTCTTGGTGGGGAAGAAGGACGTGCATCCGATAGTACCCAGGGTGCCGGCAAAGGGGGCTTTGCCATCTGAATTACGGCAACGCGCGCCAAGTGACTGGGCATTGTCTTCTATCACATGGAGTCCATACCGCCCTGCCAGTGCCATTATCCCCTCCATGTCGCACGGCTGCCCGAAGAGATGCACCGGCATCAGCACGCGCGTGCGCGGTGATATGGCCCGCTCAGCCGATTGCGGGGTTATATTGAATGTGGCGGAATCCACATCGGCCGGCACCGGCACAAGCCCTGCCAGGCACACCACTTCGGCGCAGGCCGCATATGAGAATGCCGGCACTATCACCTCATCTCCCGGCCTGAGGTCGAGAGCCATCAGGGCTATACGCAAGGCATCTGTGCCGTTGCCGCATGTCACCACATGACGCGCCCCGGTAAATTCGGCCAGCGCAAGTTCCAGTTCTCCGACTTCCGGGCCATTGATAAACCTGCACGACTCCATCACCGCACCCCACCCGCGCTCTATTTCGCCGCGCAACCGAAGATATTGCCCGCGGAGGTCGACCATCCGGATTTCAGTCATATCCGTATTTTTGTCATAATGCCGCATAATTTCAATCCGGATATCTGAAGTCAATATGATCCTCGGGCAATGAGGCCAGGGGATGCCAGTCGCCACGCAGCCCCTCGGGACGTGCGGTGCGGATGCTCTCTACAAGCCGGATACCGGGGAGCGCCTCGCTTATGCGGAATCCGCTGCCGGAGAGTATCCGCCGGTAGCTCTCGGTGTGAAGGTCGGTAAATCCGTCGCTGAATTCAAATCGTTCACCGTCAATCTTCAGCAGGCGCCATGTGCGCATTCCGGCTTCAGTGGCTTCAGCCGGAAGAGTACGGGCCGAGATGCTCAGGAAGTAGCGCACGCGGGCACGCTCAAGTTCAAGATATCCGGCCACACGGTCGGGAGTGCGGAGATGCACCACACTGCGAATCACCGGACCGAACACCCATTGCAGCATGTCGTAGAAATGCACACCGATATTGGTGGCTATGCCCCCGCTTCGCGCCTCATCCCCTTTCCAGCTCGCATGGTACCATCGTCCGCGCGAGGTGATATAGGTGAGATCCACATCATGCACACGCCCGTCGGTCTCTCTGGCTATGCGCTCCTTCAGAGCCGCCACCGAGGGATGCAGACGCAATTGAAGTATATTGTAGGCCTTATGCCCGCTGTGCTGTTCCACCTCCATCAGACGGTCGATTGCGTATGAATGAAGCACGAGAGGTTTCTCGCATATCACGTCAGTGCCCATATTAAGCGCATTCTCAATAAATGAGGCGTGGGTATCGTTAGGAGTGCATATCGATGTGTAGTGCAACGGATTGGCCGAACGCATACACCGACGGCAGAAACAGTCGAATTCCTCATGGCGTGTGAAAAACCATGCCTCGGGAAACACACTGTCGAGCCTGCCCACGCTGTCAGCGATATCGTATGCCACCTTAAGATTATTGCCGGTATCCGCTATTGCCCGTATATGACGCGGTGCGATATACCCGGCCGTTCCTATTAATGCGAAATCCATAATTACCTGAATTGCCTTCCATCGGCACATTGTGCATACAGAGGACACGCGATAGTTCACCCCCTATGCACATTGTTGATAATCAGTATTTTACAAAAAAACAGAGTCGCATTCTCTAAGCAAGAGAGTGTTAACTCAGTGCAAATATAACTAATTATCTTGAATTTACATCAGTTACGGTATGTTAAAATATGTGACTTTTGATGTCTCTGATTTGAATCGTTTCGCATATCACTGTTTCATAGGATAATATATCGCTGACCGTCAACACAATCGAGTAGGAGGTAAACAC
>DKWX01000021.1 GCA_002491945.1 Porphyromonadaceae bacterium UBA7141 | reverse complement strand
TTTAGCTTCATAACATGCCGCTTTATTATTAGATACTACACGGTGCTACAAAATTAGTAACAAAATTCGACACGTGCAAGCGTGTCAGCAAAAAAGATTCACTAAAATGCAACTGTCAAACTCCCGGGTAAAATCAATTCAAGCACTGAAGTCGTTTCACTCATTTCGTCCTACTCAATAAAAATCTTTGCGGCTATTCCAGAATTTGCAGGTCTCATGATTTATTGCTAAATTTGTAATTTGAGAAAATAAGGTCTGTTTTATGGCCGCCGCTTAAATGCAGTGTCGCCCTCTCCTCCTTACTACAGCCATAATTTCTTAATTTTTCGGCATGGGAGGTCAGCGCCAGCCACTCCCCTTCTTCCACATGATCCCGCAATCTGAGATGACTACAAATTGGAATTACCAACCCCTCTCCCTCCAGCAGCGACAGCTGATGAACGATATTCTGCCACAGTGCGGCAGCAACTCAACCGTGGCCGAAATCCTCGTACGCCGGGGTGTTCGCACCGCACAGGAAGCAGCATCATTCTTCGCTCCATCTGTCAATGACTTCCACGACCCCTTCCTTATGCAGGATATGGATAAGGCCGTCAACAGACTCAACAAGGCGATGGGTGCTAAGGAGCGTATCATGATATACGGCGATTATGATGTGGATGGCACGACCGCTGTAGCTCTCGTATACAAGTATCTCCAGAACTACTATTCCAATATAGAGTACTATATACCTACCAGATATGACGAAGGATACGGGATCTCAAGGAAGAGTATAGAATATGCAGCGGAGAATGAAGTGAAGCTTGTGATTGTGCTGGATTGTGGCATCAAAGCAATTGAGGAGATTGCCTATGCCAAGGAGAAGGGTATTGATTTCATTATATGCGACCATCATGTGCCGGATGAAATTCTTCCGGATGCAGTGGCTATTCTCAATCCTAAGATGCCCGGAAGCAAGTATCCATGTCAGCACCTGTCCGGATGTGGTGTCGGATTTAAGTTTATGCAGGCTTTTGCTCTCAGCAATGGACTGACAAATCACAATGAGCTTGAATCTCTTCTTGATTTGTGTGCCGTAAGCATTGCCGCCGATATCGTACCGATTGTGGATGAGAACCGAGTCATGGCTTATCACGGACTGCGACGTCTTAACTCCAACCCCAATCTTGGACTGCGAAGCATAATTCGCCTCTGTAAACTCACCAATAAGGATATCACCATTTCGGATGTGATATTCAAAATCAGCCCGCGTATCAATGCTTCGGGACGAATGCAGAGTGGTATGGAAGCCGTCGATTTACTCGTGAGCCGCGACCTTCACGATGCTTATGAGAAAGGGAAAGATATCGACCAGTATAACAAAGACCGCAAGGAACTCGACAAACGAATTACTGAAGAAGCCAACTCTCTGCTCGACAATGACGTCAATATCGTGCGCGACCGCCGCTCTATTGTTATCTACAATAAGAACTGGCATAAGGGCATCATCGGAATCGTAGCATCGCGTCTTACTGAACTATATTATAAACCGGCCGTTGTGCTCACTTACTCTAATGGCATTGCCACTGGAAGTTCGAGGTCTGTACAGGGATTTGATATCTACTCGGCCATCAACAGCACTCGTGATCTGCTTGAGAATTTCGGAGGCCACACCTATGCCGTAGGCCTCTCTCTGAAGGAAGAGAATATTCCGGAATTCCGCCGGAGATTCGAGCAGTATGTGGCCGAACATATTCAGCCCAATCAGCTGCAACCTCAGCTGGATATCGATGCCACCATAGAATTCGCCGATATTACCTCCGAACTGGTAAATTCACTCCGCCGGCTGAATCCTTATGGTCCGGGTAATCAGAAACCTGTATTCTGCACTCAGAACGTATTTGACTTCGGCACGAGCAAACTTGTCGGCAAGAATCTTGAACATATAAAACTCGAGCTTGAAGACAACAGTACCAGCCGCGTACTAAATGCCATCGCCTTCAACATGGCTCCATACTTCGAGCATATACATGCCCATAAACCTGTGGATATATGTTACACCATAGAGCAGGCCAAACATAACAGCAACGGAGAGTCAATCCAGCTTATGATCAGAGACATACGTCTCTCCAAGACCTAGTAGACGGCTCAGCTCAGGCATCTCTCCGCAACTCTATCAATTATTCTTTGCCGATATTGACGTCATGCCGACACGGCCTGATTATTATGAACGACATTCACGCAATTCTTAAACGACACTGGGGATACGACTCCTTCCGCCCTTTGCAGGAGGATATAATACGTTCTGTCTTGGATGGTTGCGACACTTTCGGACTGATGCCCACTGGTGGCGGAAAATCAATCGTTTTTCAAGTGGCAGGACTCGCATTGGACACCCTTACCCTCGTCATCTCGCCGCTGATTTCCCTGATGAAAGATCAGGTCGACAACCTCCGCCGCCACAACATCAAAGCCGTATATTTCCGTAGCGGAATGACTTCCGCAGAGACCCGTCTGGCCTGGGAGCGACTTGTCAACGACCGGGCACGCTTCCTTTATGTAGCTCCAGAGCGTCTTAAAAGCGCACGCTTCATAGCAGAACTCCGCAATCTTAAACCGGGACTTATTGTAGTGGATGAGGCTCACTGCATATCGCAATGGGGATACGACTTTCGCCCCTCCTTCCTTAAGATTAAAGAATTGCGTAAGATTTTCCCTAAAGTCACGGTGCTGGCTCTCACTGCCACCGCCACTCCCGATGTTGCAGCCGACATTCGCCGCCAGCTTGATTTCCGACAGGGAAACAATACTTTTCAAATGAGTTTCTCGCGCCACAACATCAGCTATCTCGTGCGCGAAGCTCCCGTCAAAATTTCAGAAGTGGGGCGCATACTACAGCTTACCAAGGGCACTTCCATAGTATACGTGCGTAACAGAAAACGCACCAGAGAACTGACAGAGTACCTCACTTCACTCGGCATATCGGCCACTTATTATCATGCAGGACTTTCCTTTGATGTAAAGGAGAAACGTCAGAACGAATGGAAAGCCGGATTTGTGCGTGTAATGGTGGCCACAAATGCCTTCGGCATGGGGATTGACAAGCCTGATGTAAGACTCGTGATACACTATGACATGCCTCCCTCGCTCGAAGAATACTATCAGGAAGCCGGACGTGCCGGACGCGACGGACTGCCATCCTTTGCCGTATTGCTCTACACATCGCGCGACAAGACAACCCTACGGCGTCATCTGGCGGCAGAATTCCCTGACCGGAAGGATATACTTCTGGTCTACGAACGCGTATGCAATTTCCTTGGCATTGCCGTAGGCGACGGTTACGACCGAATGTATGAATTCGATCTCGACCTATTCCTGTCCATATTTAAAATGCGTCCCGAACTTGTGGTCCCATCGCTAAGGATGCTGGGGCGTGCCGGGTATCTTGATTATATTGATGAACGGGAGCAATCGGCTCGTGTCATGATTCTGACTACCCGCGAAGAGCTGTATCACATACAAAAGCTGTCGGAAAAGGCGGAACGCGTGCTTGCCATACTGCTTCGTCTTTATCCCGGGATATTCATTGATTATGTATATATCAATGAAGCCACCATAGGGCGAGAGACTCAACTCGACTCTCAGGATGTCTATGAAGCGCTGCTCGAACTGGCGCGCAGTCATACTCTATCCTATATCCCCCGTTCACGCACGCCATATATCTATCTCCCGACATCACGTGAAGAGCCAAGATACGTACAAATAGGACGCAGCGTATATGAAGATCGCCTGAAAGTGCAGGAACGTCGCATCGAGGCCATGATAGACTATGCCGCAGACTCGGGGAGTTGCCGGGTGGAAAGAATGTTGCGATATTTCGGAGAACCTCAACCGGCGCCCTGCCTCCGTTGCGATGTATGCCGGAAGCAGCATCCAGCCTCCCCTCCGCTTTCTGACAGAGATCTTGTGGAAAAACTGATTGCGTATCTTAAGGCTAATCCGAGGGGAGTTCGGCATGAAGCTCTGATAGCCCATATAGGCCAGTCGCTCGCTGCGCGCACAGCCCGCCTGATAGCCTCAATGATTCAAGAGGAGATGTTAATAATGGATGGCCCGTTTATACGTCCGCGCGATTGAGTCTGCAATATCACTGCAATGCTGGAGGCAGCCAGCTATACTGTCAGCCTGTATGTTGTATAAATTAAATTAGAGTCCTTACTTATGATAGGTCTTGCTGACTGCAATAACTTTTTTGTGTCGTGCGAATGCAGCGTCAACCCCTCACTTTGCGGTAAGCCGATAGTCGTGTTAAGCAATAACGATGGTTGTGTTGTGGCACGAAGCAACGAGGCGAAACGTCTTGGCGTCAGAATGGGGCAACCTGCCTTTCAACTGCGTGATATGATTGAATGTGGCCGACTCATTGCCCTCTCCGGCAATCATCGGCTGTATCGCGATATAAGTCTGAAGTTACATGCCATATTCCACCGATTCGTTCCGGCTACGATCGATTACTCCGTTGACGAGTCTTTCCTTGATCTCACCGGCATCCCGGATGATGTGATCCTCTGTATAGGAGATGCGATGGTAAAGGCCTGCCTTGATGAACTTTCAATCCCTGTCACGATAGGATTCGCCCCCTCTAAGACATTAGCCAAAATTTATACCGAAACCGCTAAAAAAGAGGGACGCGCCGTGGCCATCTGCCGCAATGCGGCTGATGCGCTTCCATTACTCCGAATCCTTCCGATTGGTGAATTGTGGGGTATCGGGCGCCGTCTTGCCAAACGTCTATATCAGAACGGCGTATATACCGTAGCCGATTTTATAAATCGGGATCCGGTGTGGGTGCGCACTCTGCTCGGGCTGTCAGGCGAGCGTTCCTGGCGTGAGCTTCATGGACAGTCCTGTATTGAGCTGGAACACATAGCACGTAATCTTCAGGACTCGATAAGCGAGACGCGCACATTCCCCGAGGATATCGATGATTTCGATTATCTGCGTGCCCGTATTGTGATATATGCATCGCATTGTGCCAGAAGACTGCGAGCCATGAACGGGTCATGCCGTTCGGTTGGAGTATTCCTGCGCACCAATCCCTTCCGCCCCGGTCTGCCATCGGTACGTCCTGAAGGTGTAGAAAGACTTCCTCGCGCCACCTCTCTCACCACCGAAATCGTGGCGGCTGCTGTGCGGCAGCTTGATGCCATATACAGGCCGGGCATCCCGTTTAAACGTGCCGGAGTCTGGCTTACCGATATCCGGCCTGACAATACCATCAATAGTTCGTTAAAAAATTA
>DKWX01000055.1 GCA_002491945.1 Porphyromonadaceae bacterium UBA7141 | reverse complement strand
GTCGGGGTGAAAGGATTCGAACCTTCGACCCCCTGCTCCCAAAGCAGGTGCGCTAACCGGACTGCGCTACGCCCCGAATTATTGTGCAAAGTTAATGATTTTTTTTTTATCATACAACTTTTGGGCCATTTTTCTTTTATGGATATGGTGTTGGGAGAGTTTTCATGCGAAACATAACCGCTTTCGGTTTTTTTACGTTATATTTGCAGAATATTCTCCGGAGAGCACCCCCGCAGAATCTGCGCAGGTGTGTCGGCCGCAGAACAGAGATTGCTCAACACTTAGATTATCGTTCAGGATATGAAGAAACTTACATTATTCCTTATCGTGGCCATCGTGGCAATGATTGGCGCAGCAGGTGCGCAGGCCAAAAAGAAGAGCGGAAGCGCCGATGGCACCGCCAAGATAGAATTCGCCACAAAGACCTTCGACTTCGGTGTAATCAAGGAGTCGGCAGGCCCTGTGACACATGAATTCGAGTTTGTCAATAATGGCGACGGCAACCTATTGATTCTCAAAGCTTCCGCTGAATGCGGCTGCACTCGTCCCTCATTTCCCGAGAAGCCGGTGGCACCCGGCAAAAGCGGTAAGATTAAAGTGACCTACAATCCCGCCGGGCGTCCCGGAGGATTCGACAAGGTCGTCACTGTCACTACTAACGGACAGCCGCGAAAGATTCGTCTTAAAATCCGGGGCACAGTAAAATAAACATCCCGCCGGCCGGAATCCCCGGTCAGCGCATGGCTCCGCGACAGGGCCTGTCGCATCAACATGTCTCCCCGAAGTGGGGGGGGAAGAAGGGTGTCATCACAGCAGCAAGATGAAAAAACAGAGCAGAATGAAATACAGATATGCCGGCCTCTCCGTCATGGCCATGCTGATAGGTTGTGCCATGGCCGGTGGAGAGACCGTGCTCATCGATCCGGAATATGACTTCGGTATTATCCGGGAGAGTGACGGAAGCGTCACCGGCACGGCCCATGTGGTGAATCTCGGACCGGATACCACCTATGTGCGCGATGTGCGTCCCAGCTGCGGTTGCACCGGGGCACGCTACGTCACCGATCCTCTCGTACCCGGCGACACCGCCGAGGTCAGCTTCACTTACAATCCGATAGGGCGTCCCGGCACAATCAGCAAGACGGTCAAGATTTATATCGGCGACGGCGATGAGCGTCACATCGTGCGACTTTCAGGGCGCGTCGTGGGGAGTGCGCGGACACTGAGCCGCAACTATCCAGTGGAATGCGGTCGTCTGCGTCTGTCGGATTCTGTGGTTGACATGGAGCGAGTGGCCGAAAACTCCGGTCGCCACGCCTTTCTTCGCCTCATCAATGCCTCGCTCGACACGCTGCGTCCGCAATACAGCCATGACACCAAAGCGCTTAGCGTCGATGTGACACCGGCAGTGCTTGTGCCAGGCGATATCGGCACACTCGGCATATACCTCAACACCAAATTCACCGACACCATCGGACGTGTGGAATATCCCGTCGAGTTATGGACTCCGGGCGATTCCGCCCGCGTCAGAGTAAGGGTGACAGCCGACATAATAAGCGAGGCCGACTCCGTGACTCCGGTAGCCATCAGATAAATACAACTCTGCAAATCCTTACATAACGCGATTATCATGATACACCCCGAAAACGATAAAGAATACAAAGGACTGGCGGTCAACGCCGGTGTCAGTTCACAGCCCACAGTCAATCCCTACCGTCAGGTCCGCAAGCGCCGCCAGCTCAGCGTCAGCGATTATGTGGAGGGTATACTCAAAGGAGATGTCAGCATCCTGGGGCGTGCCGTGACACTGGTGGAGTCGACGGCCGAAGCCCATCAGCAGGTGGCACAGGAGGTGATAGAGAAATGTCTGCCATACTCCGGCCACAGCCGCCGCATCGGCATCACCGGAGTGCCCGGAGCCGGTAAGTCTACATCAATCGACGTATTCGGTCTTCACGTGCTGCGTCAGGGGCACAAACTGGCCGTCCTGGCCATCGACCCAAGTTCGGAGCGCACTCATGGTTCGATTCTCGGCGACAAGACCCGCATGGAAAAGCTCTCCGTGCAGCCCGATGCCTTTATCCGTCCCAGTCCCTCGGCCGGGTCTCTGGGGGGTGTGGCACGCAAGACGCGAGAGACAATCGTGCTTTGCGAGGCTGCCGGCTATGACCGCATATTTGTGGAGACAGTCGGAGTAGGGCAGAGCGAGACGGCTGTACACTCCATGGTCGACTTCTTCCTTCTCATACAGCTTGCCGGCACCGGCGACGAACTGCAGGGGATAAAACGCGGCATCATGGAGATGGCCGACGGCATAGCAATCAACAAATGCGACGGCGACAACATCGACCGTGCACGTCTGGCCGCCGCCCAGTTCCGCAACGCACTTCACCTCTTCCCGCCCACCCCCTCAAGATGGTGCCCCGAGGTAGTGACATATAGCGGCTACTTCGAGCTGGACATCGACAAGGTGTGGGATATGATTGACCGTTACTTCGACTACGTTGACGGCAACGGCTATTTCGAGCGCAAGCGTCAGGAACAGGAAAAATACTGGATGATCGAGACCATCGACGAGCAGCTCCGTTCCCACTTCTACAATACTCCCGAAGTGGCGGCCCTTCTGGAACAGAAAGAAATACGTGTGCTCAACTCCGAGCAATCCTCCTTCATGGCGGCCAAAGACGTGCTCGATTTCTACTTCTCCCGCATGAGAGGGAAATAAGCCGCCGCGGCAGATCCACAGTATCAGCTACGCAAGTCTCCCCTCCACACATTTAAACCCAAAAGAACATGACAGCCAACAGACTAATCACCACAATAGAGCGCCGGGCCCAAGAGTCGCCGGAGCATGAAGCCTACCGCTTCTGCTGGCGCAAGGAGGGGGAATGGCTCTCTACAGGACGGCAGGATTTTGTCACTCAGACCCACACTGCCGCCAACGCGCTGCTGCGCCTTGGCCTGCTGGAGAAAGACACCATAGCCATCTGCTCTCCCAACACACCGCAGATACTTATCACCGAGTTCGGGGCGTTTCGCAACCGACTGGCTGTCATACCACTATACAGCAGTAGTTCGCAGCAGCAGTTTGACTTCATAATGACCGACGGCGGGGCGAAAGTAGTGTTTATAGGCGACAAGCATCAGTATCCGCTTGCCTACAGCTACTGGAAGCGTCATCCGGAGGCTCTGCGCTGCATAGTGATATTCAAGAACGACGGCATACGCCTTGAGTCTGACGACACCGTATCCATCTGCTGGGACGACTTCGTGCGTCTCGGCATGGAAGCCGGAGAGTCCGAACGCACCGAAGTAGAGGCCCGCACCGCCCGCGCCCTCCCCGACGACATGGCCACCCTTATCTATACCTCCGGCACCACCGGCGAACCCAAAGGAGTATGCATCACACATGCCAACTACGATGCCGCCATGCGTATGCACGAAGAGCTGCTCACCGCCATACGTCCCTCGGATATCAGTATGGCCTTCCTCCCGATGAGCCATATTCTCGAGAAGGCATGGTGCTTCTTCTGCCTGTATCGCGGAATACCGATAGCCGTCAACTACGATCCCCGCGTAATTCAGGACACCATCAAAGAAGTAGAGCCTAATCTCATGTGCTGTGTGCCTCGCTTCTGGGAAAAAGTATATGCCGGGGTGCGAGAAAAAATAGCCTCCATGTCGGCCCTGCAGCGCATGATGGTAAGACGAGCGCTTAAGATAGGAGAGCGCCGCAATATCGGATACGTGCGTCTTGGCGCGCGTCCGCCACGCCTGCTTGAGGCCGAATACCGCTTCTGGGACGTCCGTATCTTCTCACGCCTCAAGAAAGCCATAGGAATCCCAGATCCCAACTTCTTCCCCACCGCCGGAGCGCCACTGTCAGACCGGATATGCGAATTCCTGCGTTCCGTGGGAATCGATGTTGTGATAGGGTATGGCCTTTCGGAGACCACCGCCACCGTCAGCTGCTTCCCCGCTGCCGGGTATGAAATCGGCACCATAGGACGCCCGCTGCCCGGTATCGACGTGCGCATCAGCGACGAAGGGGAGATACTCGTAAAAGGCCCCACCGTCACCCCCGGCTACTACAACAATCCCGAGGCCAACACGGCGGCCTTCACTGCCGACGGATTTTTCCGCACCGGCGATGCCGGCTATCTCACCCCGACGGGCGACATCGTGCTCACCGAGCGCGTCAAAGACCTCTTCAAGACCTCCAACGGCAAATACATCGCCCCGCAGATGCTCGAAAGCCGCATGGCCGAGAACAAATACATCGACGAAGTGGCCGTAATAGGCGACCGTCGAAAATACGTCACGGCCCTCGTGGTGCCCAATATATCGCAGCTCCGCTCATGGTGCTCGCGTCAGGGTATCGACACGTCCGACACCGAGACAATGCTGCGTGACAGTCGCGTCTACGACCATATGATGGCCCAGGTAGGCGAAGTGCAGTCAGATCTTGCTGAATATGAAAAGATAAAAAAAATATATCTCCTGCCGCATCACTTCTCCATAATGCATGGCGAAGTGACCAACACCATGAAAGTGCGTCGCCCGATAGTGGCCCGTCGCTATGCGGCAGAGATAGAATCCATGTATACCGAAAACTGACGATATGCAGCAATCCTCCATCACGCCGTCAGGCTCTGCTTCGGGAGCCGACACATCGCGTCATCTTATTCCGGCCGGGGCCACTCTACGCGAAGCCTTTCAGCGGCTCAACGCTCTCTCCGGCGGCACGATGACCCTCTTCGTCACCGATGGCGAGGGGCACCTTATCGGGTCGCTGACCGACGGCGACATGCGGCGAGCCATAATAGCATCGGCCTCACTTGCCGATCCGGTGGATGGCGTATGCCGCCGTCCCTGCATGAGCGTCGCTCCCGGCGACGACCGCTATCAGCGCGTGCGGCAGGCGCGCGGCAAGGGGATACAGCTGCTTCCGGTGACCGATGCACACGGCCGTGTCACTTCGCTGCTCGACCTGCGCACCCTTCGCACATCACTCCCCCTCGACGCTGTGCTCATGGCCGGAGGAAAAGGGGAGCGGCTACGCCCCCTGACCCTTGACTGCCCCAAACCGCTTCTCCCCGTAGGCGGACGCCCGATTATCGACTACAATATCGAAGAACTCCGCGCCAACGGCATAAAGAATATCTACGTGACAGTCAACTACCTCAAAGAGCGTATCATCGAGCACTTCCGGGGCACCGGAGTGACTTGTGTCGAAGAGCCGCGACGCCTCGGCACGATGGGGAGTCTGGCCTATGTGGAAGGGCTTACAGCCGACAACCTCGTGGTGATGAACTCCGATCTGCTCACAAGCCTGGACTTCGAGCAGATGTACCTCCGGCACATCGAAAGCGGCGCCATGCTCACCATGGCCGCCATCCCATATACGGTATCCGTCCCCTTCGCCATCGTGCGCCACGAAGGTCGCCGTATTACCGGACTCACCGAGAAACCTACCTACAACTATTACGCCAACGCCGGCGTTTACATGATGCGGCGCGAAGCGACGCGGCTTATCACGAAAGGGGACTACCTTGACGCCCCCGACTTTGTGGAGCAGCTCATAGCCCGCGGCGACAAAGTGGAATACTTCCCCATCGACGGTACATGGGTCGACATAGGCTCGCCCGACGACTACCGTTATGCCGATGAACTGATGGGAGGCACACTCGGCCGGCGGCGTAATAAATGATTGAATAAAGAAATTGCTATGGCAGACTCGAATTTTATAGACTACGTAAAGATACTTTGCCGCTCGGGCAAAGGGGGTGCCGGCAGCCGGCATTTCCACCGTGCCAAATACGTGCCCAAAGGGGGGCCTGACGGTGGCGACGGCGGTCGCGGCGGCCATATCATACTGCGAGGCAACCGCAACATGTGGACACTGCTTCATCTGCGCTACCAGCGCCATATATTCGCCACCGACGGGCAGTCGGGCGGCGCCGGGCGCTCTTTCGGCCGCGACGGAGAAGACCGTGTGATTGAAGTGCCCATCGGCACAACCGTATTCGATGCCGAGACCGGAGAATTCCTCTGCGAAGTGACCCGCGACGGCGAGGAAATCAAGCTCCTGCGCGGCGGGAAAGGTGGTCTGGGCAACTGGCACTTCGCCACATCCACCAACCGCGCCCCACGCTACGCTCAGCCCGGACAGCCGGCCATCGAAAAGGCAGTGGTGCTCGAACTGAAACTGCTTGGCGACGTGGGTCTCGTCGGCTTCCCTAATGCCGGGAAATCCACCCTCCTCTCAGCCCTCAGCGCCGCCAAACCCAAGATTGCCGACTACCCCTTCACCACTATGGAGCCGCAGCTCGGCATCGTGAGCTATCGGGGCGACAAATCATTCGTGATGGCCGACATCCCCGGCATCATTGAAGGTGCCAGTGAGGGTAAGGGGTTGGGACTGAGGTTTCTGCGCCATATCGAGCGTAATGCGGTGCTGCTATTCATGGTGCCTGCCGACAGCGACGACATACGACACGACTATGAGGTGCTGCTCCACGAAGTGCGCGAATTCAATCCCGAACTTGCCGACAAGAGCCGTGTGCTTGCCATCTCCAAATCCGACATGCTCGACGACGAACTGCGCGATGAACTCTCCAGAGAAGTCCCCGAAGGAGTGCCCACGGTATTCATATCCGCCGTCACCGGACAGGGACTAACCGAGCTTAAAGACCTGCTGTGGCGTGAAATCAACAGCGAAGAGAATCTCGCAGCCTCCACCATTACCCATCGTCCGCTTGACCGTCGCCACCGTGTGGATGAGGAAGACGACTTCATCTTCGCCCAGGAAGACACTGATGATGATGAGTGGATGCCCCAGACCGACGAGGAATGGAACGATGAGTTCTGGGACGAGGAAGACAGCGTCAATGGTTAATTGCATCACCATCCCGGGGTCACCACGCCTCCGACCGACAGCCGCCGGCAGAGTGGTCCGCACACCACTGTACATGTGTATATGGAAAAACCGCTGATAAAGATAGATCTCGCAGCGATACTCAACAAAAGGCTTGGCACCCGCGCGAAGTGGGTGCCGGCTTTTTTGCTGCATGGCCTGAAGCGGCTTGTGCGCCAGGATGAGCTGAACCGCCTTCTCGAACGTGCCTATCCCGCCGAAGGGAGCGCCTTCTCCCGCCGCATACTTCAGGAACTCTCCATCACCGTAGAGGTCGAGGGACTCGACCGCCTGCCCGACGGCGAGGCATTTGAATTCGTATCCAACCATCCCCTTGGCGGGCTTGACGGGATAGCCCTTGTCGGAGTGCTCGGCGAGCGCTTCGGCGATGAGAACCTGCGTGTGCTTGTCAACGACATGCTTATGCACGTCACCCCCTTGGCCGACGTATTCCTTCCCGTCAACAAATACGGTTCGCAAGGACGCGAGGCCGCGCGGCAGATATCCGAAGCCTTCGCTTCGGGGCGCCAGATCGTGATGTTTCCGGCGGGACTTGTATCGCGCCGACATCCCGACGGCAGTATCAGCGACCTTGAATGGCAGAAAAGCTGCATCGTAAAGGCTCTTGAATCGGGGCGTAGGATAGTCCCCGTATACTTCGACGGCCTCAACAGCCCGCGCTTCTACCGCGTGGCCCGCTGGCGCAAACTACTTGGCCTCAGGGTCAACATCGAGCAGGCCCTTCTTCCAGGCGAGCTATGCGACGCACGCGGCCGGCACTACCGCATCATCTTCGGCACCCCGGTTGACGTAGCCGCCCTTCGTGCCAAAGGTCACACCCCCTCCGTCATCGCCGCCACTCTCCGCCGCCTCGTCTACCGGCTCGCTGACAACGTGGATAAGATGGTTTAAATTCGGAGGAGCCGACAGCGGTAAATTGCTTCTTAATGTTGCTGGATTTGGATTGGGTTTGTAAATTTGCAGTGCGAATCGGGCAGAGGCGTTCCACGCGATAGGTGTATCAAGCACCTTGGCATCTCAGCTGTGTTGCGGCAGTCCGGCTTTTGGGCGATGCGGATAGTGATGGAACTGCCCCTTCCATTTGCACCTGAAATAGAACGGAAGAGTCGATTCTATTCTTTACAAAAATGTTACTTGAACTACCCTAACTTAGCAAATTATCACAAAATCACTGACGGTTCAAGGAATAATGGCAAATATCACCTATACTGTGTTGTTAGGGTTGCCTATTGAGTAGCGCCTGATGACAATCAGTAAAGGTGTGCTGTCGCATATCCATTGACCATGATGCCGCGGGCAGACTGTTAAGCCGGTATGAAAAGTATAATCCTGCATTTTTATATCCAGTAATTCACAGTTTCATCGGGATTATGAAACACTAACCTTTTTATTGTAATGAAACACAAGAAATTGCACCTGCAGTCACTGGTTGCTGTAGCACTGTGTCTCATCTTCTCGTTGGCTTTTGTCGGCTGTGGAGATGATAACGATGAACCGGAAGATGGGAAATTAATCGTCGGGACATGGGTCGGAACGATTGATGACGTGATGGATGACGTAGAGGTAAACTTAAGTTTCCAGTGTGAGTTCAAATCCGATGGCTCTTTCCTGGCAAAGCAGTGGCTTACCGGCACTGCAGAGCCGTCAGCCTATCAGGGAATCGGCAGATGGTCGGTTTCAAACGACAGACTTACGTTGGGACTTCTGGACGAAGAACCGGATACCTTCCGTTTCAGCGTTGCCGGCAATAAGCTATTCATATACGACCACGAAGAGGCTGGTACAGTAGTACTCACAAGAAAATAAAGCAATCGACTGCCGCCCCGGTCACCGTATGCAATCCACGAAAGCGGATTGCAATCCGGTTTGAATTTTCGCAACATGAAGGAGCGCTGATGCGCTGCATTCATACACCACAGTCATGACCTCCCCCGCTTCCCGTAAGATCAGCGCACCTGGGGAGGTCATCGGGTTTTATATGGAGCTGTCGCGTCAGAGAATCTCATAAGAGTCGATGGTATGGGATTGTTTGGAAAATCCAAGACCGATGCAGATGGTGGTGCGCGAATCGTTCGCAAACGGTGTGGCATATCCGTTGGCCTTGATCTGAGCGATTGCCTCTGATGCGTTCCCATTGATCTTAAGTTCTATTATGTAGATGAAATCAGCCGTTTTGACCACAAGGTCGATTGCCCCCTGCGATGTATGGTATTCCGCCTTTACATCTGTACCGATCAGATAGAAAATCGAATGGAAGATGGCATGATAATAATTCTCATACTTCGCCACACGCTTTCGCAAATCAAAGGGTATGTCAGCAAGATATGACCGCAGAAGCTGTATGAAATCCAGGCATTCACCTTTCCGAAGATATCGGCGCATGTGGCGTATGAATGAATCACTGTCTTCATTAAGTAAGTTTTATTGTACCCCATAATATATTCCAAGAGGGAACGGTGAACATAATAGACCTCGAAATGGTTCTATCGATAATAGAATAGATAAACATCTTCTTGAAAGTTTGGCTATTCCAAAAATTATCAGTAGCTTTGCAAAGCGTAACACTGAAAGAAATGGATCCCGTACTTGAAGCATTAGAGCATTACCGGGTTACTGCAACGCCAGACCAAAAGGCGGCAGACCTCCGCCAACTGGAGAAAGAGTGCCTCTCTACAGTTGATGCTTATCAGTATGTCTATGCTATAACAATTCAGAGTTCAGGGCACTCAAATCATTCCCAATTTGTAAACTACAACATGAATCCAGATTACGATCTGGATTTTTCTTTATCCAATAAATCTCATGCCAACACCTGTTGCCTTTGCGTTTAGATCTTATACATTTACTAATGTAGAGATCAATATGGGAGACTTCTCTGACGCATCCCCCCTCGATTTGTCATTTTCTCCATCTGGAGTCTATGATAAGGACGCTAAATCGTTTATACTTCGATTTGTGTTCACTGCAACCCAAGGAGAAGACAATAAACCGATTGTACGGATTGTTTGTACCGCTACTTTTGAGTTCAAGGAGGTCTTGGAAATAGATGCGATTCCTGAGTACTTCTATCCAAACAGTCTCGCTATCGTATTTCCATATGTTCGAGCGTTCGTCAGCTCCGTTACGCTTCAGGCGAATATGGTCACTCCAATTCTTATACCTACACTCAATCTTACTGGATTGCAGTCAACCCTAAAAACAAATACAGTCTTACGTTGATATTTTGAGTGTCCTTTATCAAACATTAGAAGATCGAAACAACGTAGATTACGTTGAGGCAAATGGATCTTTTCCCGGAAATGTCAGAGAACGTTGGTTGGGAGGAGGATATTACTATTGGGATACGATTATTAATGCTGCGCATTATTGGGGAATCGTCTCATACAAAAAATAAGGGTAAGGACTATATTATAGCAAAGTCAGAGGTCAATATACCTGATGATAAGTTACTCAATCTGTTGGAGCCAGAGCAAGTTGTAATGTTTTCAAAATGGAGAGATTCTTTTGCTAATACCTTTCCAGAATCAAACGTAACGGTTGAAAAGGTCCTTAAACACGCTGAAAATATTATGGGGGCAGCCTTTCCTTATGTAGCAATAAAAGCTGAGTTCAAGAACTGTTTCAATTATAAGGAATATCAAGACCGTGTTTGCCCAACTCTATATGGCAAGGCATATCTTGACTTGAGACCTCCGGTTCAAGTTTGCATACGTAATAAATCTGTTATTGGGCCAGACAACTTTAAGGTTATCTTTCCTATTGAATATGCTGGTTCGGAAGCGTATACCTTTTAACTGATGCATCGGCAAGCATGGGGTATTCTCAGAAAGAAATAGAAAATGCTTATAAGACATTGTTATAATCCGCCAAATGTAGGTGTAAAACCATAGATTTGGCG
Source organism: Porphyromonadaceae bacterium UBA7141 (assembly GCA_002491945.1). Taxonomy (GTDB): domain Bacteria; phylum Bacteroidota; class Bacteroidia; order Bacteroidales; family Muribaculaceae; genus Lepagella. The sequence continues at coordinate 38,875 of DKWX01000055.1, read as the reverse complement.
GATTATAAGCATCATTATATGGCAGCGTTCTAAGAAAACCTGAGACAGATACGGATAAAGAAGTTTTTCAGCCATATTCCGAAAGTTTTTTATTTCTTAGGGCAAAAATAGCTAAAATTCAGAAAAAACGCAAGATGTGACGTGGATTTTGCCGATGATTGGATTATGCAAAAAAACATAACGAATTGGATTTGGCAGTATTAGTGTGTATTGTATATTTGTCATTCTTTTTTGGATTAAGGATATTTAAATATGGCAATACGTAAGGTTTATATCAATTATTGGATGTGGTAAAAAGAAAAATGTTGTTTTTATAGGTGTTTGCAATCTATAGTAGGTGTCTTGTTGAAATTTTTTAGTTTATTTGATAACAAGAAGCGCTGATGAGTTGTTAATAGACTAAACAGAGGTTTTATTTGAATTTCTGTGTGATCAACAGTTCGGTAAAAACAGCGTATATGCTTGAAGGCCAATGAGTTGTAATGATGATTTTAAACCCTTACAACACATTGGATACCAAGTCATTACAATCTTTTCACTCCCGAAAATTACCGAACTATTGTTGTAGGAAGTTTGTATTATTAATATTTAATCGTATGGATATGAAAAAGATATTTATGATAGTGGCGATGTTGCTCGCAGTAACCGGTATCGCACATGCCGGCCACTTTCTGACGTATTCGCAAAGTTACAGGCTGAATCCGGGATGAATACACTTACCCCGGCCAACACGGATTCAATAATGATGCAGCTGCATTCCTCAATGCCTCTCACCGGGATGAAGGCAGTCGCTTCCGGATTTGAAAAGGGGAGTGCCGGTATACAAACTGTCTGGAACAAAGTGTCGGCAGACCTCTCGGCCATACCGACAGCACCGGAATTCCGGCTGCAAAGCGACTACAGCGTCTTCCTGATGTACGCCGAAGAATCAGCCGACGGCTCAGGTGCCGACATACTCGCCATATGGCAGCTCGATTTCTATGGCCGTACGATCGTGATCTACGGACATGCCTCAGCCGACGACTATCAGCGGATGCTTTACGCCGACCTGCAGATGAACCACTTCGGCATCTCATTCAACCCCATGTCCCCCTCCCGCTACCGGAAATACGTGGAGCTCGGCAACCTTCAGAAAGAGATGGAAGCCGGAGGCACAATCGACAAAAGCCGTATGCAATCCATCGTAGAAGAATACCGTCAGCTCCTGCGCGAAGTTAACCCCGACATCGGCGGCAGGTAGCAGATGAGAATACATTTTACCCAACGGCAGCCCAGACACTGCCACCAACACCATCCACACATATGATGAAACGATTTCTACTTCTTATTGCCATTCTGGTCGGGGTACAGTCGCTCCCGGCACGCACCATCGGAGGCCGCGTAGTGGCCGAGGCCGACACCGTCCCCGTCGACGGTGCCCAATGCACCCTTACAGCCGGCGACCGGCAGCTCGCCGCCATGGAATCAGTGTCCGGCGGACAGTTTCGCCTATCCACTCCCGAAAACGGCAGCATGGTGCTCACAGTGATAAAAGACGGTTTCGACCCCACCGACATAATCATCGACTCCGCCCAGGAGACGATTGACCTCGGCATCGTATGGCTCACCTCCGGCACCACACTCCTTGACGAAGTCACCGTAGAAGGAAGCATGGAATTCGATGCCAAAGGGCGCACCATCATATTCCCCGGCAGCGCCGACGTAAAGGCATCGGAATCCACGCTCAGCCTCTTCCAGAAACTCCCCCTCGCCGGACTCTCGGCCGACCCCATCAACCGCAGCATCAGCGTGATGGGATCATCACCCGCAGTGATAATCAACGGAGTCCCCTCCACCCTCAACGAGCTCCTGCTCCTCCAGCCCCAAAACATCGAAAAGATAGAATACTCCATCATACCCCCCGCCCGCTACGCCGCAAAAGGGCAGACCGGCTACATCAGCGTCACCCTCAAAAAGCGCGACGACGGCGGCCAGGTGGCAGTATGGGGGCGCACGGCCTTCACCACCACCTTCGTCGATGGCAGCATCGATGCCTCCTACCACCAGGGCCCATCCAAATTCCAGATAAGCGCCACCACATCATGGCGCAATTACCAGGATGTGCTCGACCATGCCGAAGAATCCTACATCGGCACCGACGGCTACCGCCTCGACCTCAATACGCAGTCGCGTTCACCTTTCAACTACTTCAACCTCCCCGTAGCGCTTAAATACACCTACGCCCCGAAGCCCACGACCGTATTCTCGGCCGCCTTCAACTTCAACCACTACTCCGACCACCGCCGCTCATACGGCCACACCGACGACTTCCTCGACGACGACTACGACTTCAACAACGAAAACCGCTCCAAAGACCTCGGCAACTCACTCGACCTCTACTACCGGCAGGACTTCAACTCCCGCCACACCCTCGAGGCCGAAATGGTGGGCACACTGAGCAACAACCGATACGACCGCACCAACACCTACGACTACCTCTCCGGCCGCACAGAAGACTTCACAACCGACATACACAGCGACCGCCGCTCCCTGATCACCGACGTGAGCTACACCTACAACGTTTCGCAACAGTCAGAACTCGCAGCCGGACTCACCAACACCCTCTCCCACAGCAGCAACCGCTACATGCTCACCGACTACAACCCGACACTGACCGAGAACAACAACAACCTCTACGTGCAGTACTCCCGGATGTTCAGCCGCCTCTATGTCGGACTGCGCACCGGAGCGCAGTTCAACTGGCTGCGCAACGACGACGCCCGCCGCCATTACATACGCAACCTCTCCTCACTCCAGCTCCAATGGACACCGGCCCGGACCTTCACCCTCTCCGCCTCGGCCAACTACAGTTCAGGCATCCCCGGCCTCTCCGCCATCACCGACTACGAGCAGCAGATCACCCCCTACCTCATATCCAACGGCAACCCCGACCTAAAGACATCACACAACGTCTACGCCGCCCTGCAGCCCGCCGTGCGCTACCGCAAGCTCACCGTCAGCGGCCTGGTCAGCTTCAGCAAAGTCATCAACGGCGTATTCAGCGACGTCAGCTACCTGGGCGACGGAATGTTTCTCTCCCGCTCCGTCAACTCCAAAAGGAACGACACCTGGCGCGGCCGCCTGCAGGTGCAGATGAGCGACCTGGCCGGATTCGGCTTCAACGCCACGGTGCAGTACTCCCATTACGCCACCGCCGTAGAGACATGGGACATGAGCCTTGCCTCCTGGAGCGCGCTGCTCAACCTATGGTACAACTACCGCAACTTCACCTTCTCCTACTACCACAAATTCCCCGGCAAATACCTCTACGCCCAGACCGTAGGGCGCGACGAGAACGGCAATGCCCTTCAGGTAAGCTACCGCCCCGACCGGCACTGGACATTCTCACTGTCGTGGATGTACATGTTTGATGGCCACGGCACAAAATACCCCTCATGGACCTACTCCTCCGTCAACCCCTCCTGGCGCGACCGCAACATCCGCGAGAACGCCAACATGGTGTGCCTCAGCATCAACTACACAGCCGACTTCGGCACAATCTTCCGCACCGCCCGCCGCACCCTCAACAACTCCGACAGCGGCTCCGCCATCCTCAAACTCTGATTCCGGCGGAGGCGGCATCCCCATACACCCCCCCCCCATATAGCCCCTCCCCGCCTGAAAACGGGAAGGGGCTTCGCTTTCGCCTGCCGCTCCGTCAGCTGCAGCAAGTCGGTCAGATGCGTCTTACGTGCGATTTTTCAGCAAGAATAGGGCGTGTATGGATTTTTTTGAGTAATTTTGCAGGATATGGAGCAGAGACGGTACCTCTGCCGGGGTATGGAGCCTTGATTGCGGACTCCACCGCATCCTCGCGGAGACAAGTCGCCGGAGGTCCGGCTCAGCACCGAGACATTGCAAGAAACATCAACACAACATTCATAAAATACGTGGATACGAAGTATATTTTCGTTACCGGAGGAGTGGTATCATCACTCGGTAAAGGTATAATCTCGTCCTCGCTGGCGCGCCTCCTGCTGTCACGGGGCTATCGTGTTACAATCCAGAAATTCGACCCCTATATCAACATAGACCCCGGAACACTCAACCCTTACGAGCATGGGGAATGCTATGTCACCGTCGACGGCCACGAAGCCGACCTTGACCTCGGACACTACGAACGTTTCACCAACATACACACCACCCGGGCCAACAACGTCACCACCGGCCGCATCTATCAGAGCGTCATCGACAAAGAGCGCCGTGGCGACTACCTGGGCAAGACAGTGCAGATCATCCCCCACATCACCGACGAAATCAAGCGCAACGTAAAGGCCCTCGGCAAGACCGGCAAATACGACTTCGTGATAACCGAAATCGGCGGCACCGTGGGCGACATCGAGTCAGCCCCCTTCCTTGAGGCAGTGCGACAGCTGCGCTGGGAGCTCGGCCGCGATGCCCTGCTGATCCATCTCACCTACGTCCCCTACATACGTGCCGCAAAAGAACTCAAGACCAAACCCACGCAGCATAGCGTAAAGCAGCTGCAGCAGGTGGGTCTGCAGCCCGACATCCTCGTGCTCCGCACCGAAAAGGAAATCCCCGCAGCGATGCTCCGCAAAGTGGCCCAGTTCTGCAATATCACTCCCGAGGCCGTCACCCAGAGTGTCGATGCCCCCACCATCTACCAGGTACCCCTGCTGATGCACGCCCAGAAACTCGATGAAATCGTGCTCAAGAAAATGGGACTCTCAGCCGACGGAGAGCCGGATCTCAGCGGATGGCGCAAATTCCTGTATCATATCGAAAATGCCGATAAGACGGTGCGCATAGCGCTCGTGGGCAAATACGTTGAGTTGCAGGACGCCTACAAATCAATCAACGAGGCCCTGTTCCAATGTGCCACTTATCTTGACCGCAAACTCAAGCTTGAGTATGTGCACTCAGAGAAGCTCACCGAAGCAAATGTGGCCGACCAACTCCGGGGGATGGATGGCGTAATCATAGCCCCGGGGTTCGGACAACGCGGCATAGAGGGCAAATTTGTGGCTCTGCGCTACTGCCGGGAGCACGACCTCCCCACATTCGGCATCTGTCTCGGAATGCAGTGCATGGTGATAGAATTCGCCCGCAACGTACTCGGACTGGCCGAAGCCAACAGCTCGGAGATGAACCCCACTTCCCCTCATCGAGTCATTGACCTGATGGAAGAACAGAAAAGCGTGCACGACATGGGTGGCACCATGCGTCTGGGCGCCTACGACTGCCATCTTGCAGAAGAATCGCATGTCGCCAAGGCCTATGGCACCACCGCTATACGCGAGCGTCACCGTCACCGTTTCGAATTCAACTCCGACTATCGCGACGCATTCGAAAAGGCAGGCATGATATGTGTGGGCGAAAATCCCGACACACATCTTGTGGAGGTAGTGGAACTCCCTGACCGCCGCTGGTATATAGGCACTCAGTATCATCCTGAATACCAGAGCACCGTGCTCGAGCCGCATCCGCTCTTCATGTCGTTTGTAAAAGCCGCCATAGCATATGGCGAAGAGCGCGGCGGAACCGAAGCGTGACATGGCGCCCGCACCCCCGGTGCACTATCCCATAAGTAATTCAAACCGAAACAAATACACCTTATCAGGACTCCAGACCTAATGGACAAGAACACCATCTACGGCCTCATACTGATGGCCCTGATTTTCCTCGGGTTCATGTGGCTCAGCCCCAAGCCGGAGCAGACCACCGACACCTCCGGACCCGAAACCGAGCAGACCGCCGACGCAGCCGCCTCAACGCGCCCCGACGCCCTGAGCGCCAACGAACTCGAGTGGCTCCGCAACAACATCGCCGCCAACGGCGACGCCTCTGTAGCTGAAGACGGCAAACGCGTCTACACACACACCGACGCAGCCATGGATCTCACCCTTGCCGGCGACAGCCTCTACGGCACAGTCAACGTCGGCGGCCGAGCCTACCCTCTGGCCGACATACTTGCCGCCGACCCCTCGATACCCGTGGCCGATCAGCGTAAGGCCATAGAGACAGTGCGCGCCACATCCACCTCAATGGGGAGATACGGCAAATTCTCACGCTTCCTTACCGGAAACGACGCATCGGTCACACTTCAGAACGACGTGATAGCCCTGCGCCTCGACAGCAAGTCGGGCTCCGTGACACGCGCTGAACTCAAGAAATACGACACCGAATACTCTGCCGACGAGAGCAAGAACGTGAAAAACAAGGTCGTAATCTTCGACGGCCCCTCCAACAGTTTCAACTTCACTCTCCCTCTGGCGCAGGCCGTGGAGACACGCAACCTCTACTTCCGCCCGGAGCAGGTCAACGACTCGACAGTGCGTATGCTCCTCGATATGGGGCAGGACGCATACTGGGGGCTTGAGTACACACTGCCGCGCGGCGAAAGCTATCTGCTCGGTGTCAAAGTCGTGCAGCGCAACATGGACCGCATCGTCGAGACCAACAACCGTATACTTGGCTTCGACTGGCAGCAGCAGATAAAGCGTCAGGAGAAAGGACGAATGTTTGAGGAGCGCAACTCCGGCATCTACTATAAATTCGCCGGAGGCTCCGTGGAGACACTCTCCGAGAGCAAAAACGACTCGGAGGAGCGTCAGGCCAAAGTGAAATGGATCGGATTCAAGAACCAGTTCTTCTCATCCGTCATGATAGCCGACCGCAACTTCAACAGTGTGGACTTCGACTCCCGCATAATCAAGAACTCCGACTATCTCAAGGACGTCAGCGCCCGCGCCACAGTCAACGACTACAGCTGGACAGCCGAAAATCCCGCCTCATTCGAGCTATATATAGGTCCCAACCTCTATCCGCTGCTGAGCCATCTCGACAAGACAGTGCAGCCCGACGACAAGCTCAGCCTCACCCGCCTCGTGCCCCTCGGCTGGACACTCTTCCGCTGGATCAACACCTTGGTGGTGATACCCGTATTCACCTTCCTCGGCAAATACATCTCCAACTACGGTATAATCATACTGCTTCTCACCATCTTTATCAAGATAGTGATTTTCCCGCTCACGTATAAGAGCCTTGTCAGCAGCGCGAAGATGCGTATCCTCGCCCCCGAGATACAGAAAATCAACGAGAAATATCCCGGTACCCAGAATGCCATGACGCGTCAGCAGAAGACCATGGCCCTCTACAGCAAGGCCGGCGCCAATCCGATGTCGGGCTGTGTGCCGCTGCTGCTGCAGATGCCCATACTCTTCGCGATGTTCACCTTCTTCCCCTCGGCCATCGAGCTGCGCGGCCAAAGCTTCCTATGGGCCCACGACCTCTCAGCCCCCGATGCCATCATCTCGTGGAGCGGCAACATCCCACTGGTGACACAATACTTCGGCAATCACATATCCCTCTTCTGTCTGCTGATGACCGTCACCAACATCATCTATACCCACCTCTCCATGCAGAGCCAGGCCAACTCGGGGATGCCCGGAATGAAGTGGATGATGTATCTGATGCCGGTATTCTTCCTCGTATTCTTCAATAACTATGCGGCCGGCCTGAGCTACTACTACTTCCTCTCGCTTCTCATCACCATCGTGCAGACCTACCTCTTCCGTCACTTTATAACCGAGGAGAGCGTGCGTAAGACGATGGAGAAGAATGCCGCCAAACCGAAGAAGAAAAGCGGGTTCATGGCCCGTCTCGAAGAGATGCAGCGTCAGCAACAGCAGATGCTCAGAGAGCAGGAGAAGCAGCGTGGCAAAGGGCGCCGCTGATAGTATCCCCGCTCCTGCACAGGATCGCGCACGATAGCGCTGACTCCAAATAACGAAACATATGAGAGACCTCAGGACTATCCGCATATTTCTCTCCCTGCTGTTCCTGGCAGCGGCAGTGGCGGCCCTTTTTATAGGCCGTGGTGTGAATCCTCTGGTCGCGGGAGCCGAGAAGGTGCAGATTATTCCTTCGGCTCTGGCAATGACTATGGGCGCCACAGGCTTCTGGCTTGTGGCGACCTTTATGTTCGGGCGCATCTACTGCTCCACGGTGTGCCCGGTCGGTACGTTCCAGGACAGCGCCATATGGCTACGCCTCCGGTTGCTGCGTCATCATGCCCGCCGGTGCCGCGCAGGAAGCCGCATCGCGATCCGCCCCTTCCGCTACCGCAGGGGGGGGCGGCTTAGATTCGCGGTGCTGTTCGCCTATGTCGCGTGTCTGCTGCTCGGCATGACAGGTGTGGCCGCCATAGTGGAACCCTGGAACATGATGAGGGGCGCCGCCCGTGCCACCAACCCCGATGCCGCATCACGCCTGCTGCTCTTCTCGGCCCATGCCGCCATAGGGGTGGCCTTCGCCGCCGCAGTGCTCCTCGCGGTCTGGATAGCCGCCTTATGGGGAGGCCGCAGGTTCTGCACTGAAATCTGCCCGATAGGCACGATGCTCGGATGCGTGTCGAGATTCTCAATCTATCATATCGAAATCGATCCGGAACGATGCACAAGCTGTATGCGATGCGAAGAGATCTGCAAGACGCAGAGCATCAAGGTGGCCGGACGATACGTCGATAATGAACGCTGTGTGCGATGCTTCGATTGTCTCAAGGTATGCGCCGACGACGCAATCAATCTGCAGCGCACCCGCAACCGCCGCATAAACCCCCTGATGAAAAAACGCCTTGACGGCACCGAACCGTGAGGCACTCCAAATCCACCACAGAACCCGAAAACCCCACGGCAATGAAACAATACCAAGACCTGTTACGCCATATACTTGATACCGGCCACCGTAAAGCCGACCGCACCGGCACCGGCACCATATCCACTTTCGGCTATCAGATGCGATTCGACCTCAGCGAGGGATTCCCTCTGCTCACCACAAAGAAACTTCATCTCAAAAGCATAATCCACGAGCTGTTATGGTTTCTGGCCGGCGACACCAATGTCAGATATCTGCAGGACAATGGCGTCCGTATATGGAACGAATGGGCCGGCCCCGATGGCAGCCTCGGCCATATTTATGGTTACCAATGGCGCTCATGGCCCGATTATGACGGCGGATTCATCGATCAGATCAGTCAGGCCGTAGAGACTATCCGCCATAACCCCGACTCCCGCCGCATAATCGTAAGCGCATGGAATGTGGCCGACCTCGACCGGATGAACCTCCCGCCGTGCCACGCCATGTTTCAGTTTTATGTGGCTGACGGTCGCCTTTCGCTGCAGCTCTACCAGCGAAGTGCCGACAGCTTTCTCGGCGTCCCATTCAATATCGCCTCCTACGCCCTGCTCTGCATGATGATGGCACAGGTGTGCGGCCTGCAGCCAGGTGAATTCATCCATACCTTTGGCGACGTGCATATCTATCTCAATCATCTCCATCAGGTAGACCGGCTTTTGGAGCGCACTCCGCGGCCGTTGCCCCGGATGCGCCTCAACCCGGATGTGAAGGATATATTTGCCTTCCGATACACCGACTTCACTCTTGAGGACTACAATCCCTATCCGCCAATCAAAGCCAACGTATCAGTATGATTACACTTATAGCCGCCGTGGCAGCCGACGGAGGAATCGGATGCCGGGGCAATCTGCTGTGGCATATCCCTGCCGACCTTCGCCACTTCAAGACACTCACCATGGGAGCACCCGTGGTGATGGGACGCAACACCTGGGAGTCGCTGCCTCGGCGCCCGCTCCCCGGACGCCGCAATATCGTAGTGAGCCGCAATTCGTCATACGCCCCCCCCGGCGCCGACCTTTTCACCTCGCTTGAAGATGCCCTCGCATCGGCGGCGGCCACTGCCGACGCGGAGAGCCGGGATGTATTCGTAATCGGCGGCGGGGCGCTGTATGCAGCCTCACTCCCGCTGGCCGATGCCCTCGAAATTACGCGCATTGATGCCGTGGCCCCGGAATGCGACACATGGTTCCCCGACATCGATCCGGCCCGGTGGAGGCTCGTCAGCACCGAGTCTCACGAAGACGGCGGACTCCGCTACTCATTCGACCGCCTTGAACGAATCGCAGCCGTAACCGGCACTGACGAATCAAAATGAAAATCGTAATCGTAAATAAATCAGATTCCACCGGAGGAGCCGCAGTGGTATCCTTCCGCCTGATGATGGCGTTGCGCTCCATAGGGGCCGACGCGCGGATGCTCGTGGCCGAAAAGCTCACGGATTCTCCATATGTGGAAGTCATTGCTCCGTCGTGGCGACTCAAAAGCGCGTTTCTTGCCGACCGTATGCGGATAGCGCTGGCCAACGGGTTCGACCGCTCCACACTCTTCCGCCTTGATGCCGCAGAAGCCGGAATCGACATCAGCCGTCATCCCTCGGTAAAGGATGCCGATGCCGTGCTGCTCAACTGGATTAATCAGGGAGTGCTCTCACTGCGCGGCATACGCCGCCTCTCACGTCAGGGAGTGCGTCTCATATGGACGATGCACGACATGTGGAACCTTACCGGACTCTGCCATCATGCCGGCGACTGCCGGAATTACGTGTATCCGCATCATTGCGGGTCATGTCAGCTACTTGGCTCTCATAGCTCTCTCCACGATCTCTCACATGCCGTCAGTTTGCGCAAAGAGCGGCTTTACAGTTCCGTGCCGGGTGGAATACGGTTTGTGGCAGTCAGTTCGTGGCTTGCTTCCAAAGCGTCCGAGTCCACACTCCTCGCCGGGCAGGACGTAAGCGTGATTCCCAATGCGTTCCGTCTGCCGCATCGCGAAGATATACGCAGGGTAGAGGGCGTTCCGGGAGAGATACGCCTCATATTCGGAGCCGCACGCCTCGACGACGAGGTAAAAGACTTCTCCACATTCATAGAGACACTGCGGGTGCTCAGAAAGGAATGGCCCGCAACGGAGGGGAAAGTAAAAGTAGTGCTCTACGGAGGCATCCGCAATGCCTCATTGATTGAAGGCATCCCCTTCCCGGTGGAATATACCGGTATGCTCCGCAATTCAGCCGACATCGTATCGCTCTATTGCCGCAGCGACATTGTGGTATCCACATCCCGTTTTGAGACTCTGCCGGGGACGCTGGTAGAAGGGCAGGCCTACGGTTGCCTGCCTGTCACATTCGGCAGCGGAGGTCAGCGCGACATAGTGACCGATGGAGAGACGGGACTGATAGTGGAGCGCACCGACGATGCCGCAGCCAATGCCCGGCGGATGGCCGGGGCCATCATGCGCGGAGCCGCCATGATTGCGGCCGATGCCGAAGGGTTGCGCCGCCGGATGTATGAATCCGTCAGCAGCCGGTTTGCAGCCGAATCGGTAGCCCGGGCCTACCTCCGCCTGATAGAAAGATAAAGCCAGATCAACCGAAGAATAGGGTAGATGGTCACACTCTGCATAATACGTAAATCCCATTAACACAGCTGTAAATGACGAAAAAAGCCGGATAGATGGCAAATGACGAAGAAAAAATAAATAAATTCAAAAATTATTTTGGATTTCTAAAAAGTTGTATTATCTTTGCAGCAGGTTATATACTGCATTCAGTTTTGCACCGGGCCATCTTATTATAAGCGTTGCAAAATACCGGATGCAATAACTTGACAACGATTTCGTATAATCTCATTGCAATTAAACTAAGGGTTATTTACGACATCGTCATACTGACATCATACACCTTTAAGACATGAACGCCCTCAAATTCCTTCAACCTGGGGAGGGTAGCTGAACGCCTCCCCGTGCTCTGATCATCGTATCAGCCCCGGTCGGTCTGCTGCAGCATAATTGTCCGATCAGGTCATGTATCGCATGCGCGATACAAAACCAGATGTATATATTTCCGGAATATATGACAACTGAATATATCGTTATCAATCATTTAGTTGATTGCCACTATGAAATATCTAATTTACTTCGTGGCGGCATTTTTAATACTTCTTTATAGTTGCGAAGAAAGAGAAGTTTTGATGCCATCCTATGAATCCATTGCAGAAAACGCTGAATATGATGGATTCAAAATATCGCAGAGTGAAGCTCTTGCGATCAGTGATAGTTTTAGAGTTAAGTCCGGGACAAGATCATCTTGTTTCAATCTTGCCGGCGTGGATTATGTCACAGACGTATCTACTCGCAGCCACACTGGATCTGATACAGTAGCCTATATATTCAACTACCGGAATAATGGTGGGTTTACAATAGTTGCTGCCGATAACAGAGTTTCTCCGATATTGGCGTATTCTGACAATGGATATTTTACGAGTGAGAATGTAATTGCAAAAGAGAACTTTTGCGATAGAATAGGCGATTATCTTCGAAATGCCATTGCCAAAGGAGGAGAAAGTAAAATTCCCGAGGAAGAGTTGGAGTCTTGCGCAGTTGTGTCACCTGTAGTAAAAGGGTTTATGAGACAGGGAGCTCCGTTTAATAAGTATATTGTCATGGAGCATTCAGACTTAGGATCCCCTCCTGCTGGCTGTGTCGCAGTAGCATGTGCAACGGTTATGCTTTACAGTGCTGATACCTTGAGATATCATAATTCATTGTTTAAGCTGAAATCCATTCGAGAAGGATTTAGCTCGTCGTCTCAATCAACAAGATCGAATAATGCAAAAAGAATAGTTGGTGTTGATGTCTCGTATGCATATAATAGGGCTGTAGATTCAATTGCGAAGCTATTGTATTGGATAGGGAAAGATGTAGAGATGGAATATGATTCAACTAAGAGTGGAACACAGACAATTAAAGCAAGAAACTTGCTTGAGAGGCTTAGCTTTAAACCTTCAAGCATGAGTCCGTATAATAATGGCGTAACGGTTGCAATGTATCTTGTGGATGGATATATTGTAAATGTCAAGGGGTCTGGTCATTCTTGGATAATTGATGGTTGTCAGTATTGCATCTTTTCCGGAAGAGTCATTAAACCTATCATGCATTGTGATTGGGGATGGGGAGGCTATTGCAATGGATATTTTGATGGTTCAGTATTTGAATCTCAAGCCGGTGATTTTTCTCCTACTGAATATTATGCGGTGAAGATAGCTGATAGTGTTCTAAACTAAGACTGATGTTATGAGAAAGATAAAGTTCTTGTATTTGGTAGTGGCGTTTATGCTGATGGTATCAACTGCAGCCGTAGCTGCAGAATCCCCTAACTATTTCCGTCCGGGTACCATATGGATTTATGAAGCGTCTTCTATCGGTCCGGGCAGCAAGACTGAAGAGGTTCGTGAATGGACAGGACAGGAGATGGAAATCGGCGGATTTAAGGCCATGGAAATGTGGCGCAAATATGGTGACGGGACTCCCAGACTGATGACATGTTTAAGGGTTGATGGAGATAAAGTCTACTTCCTTACGGATAAGGACGGCTCGGATTGGCGGCTTCTTTATGATTTCTCGCTGCAATCAGGAGATGACTGTACAGTATGGTGGTTTAACGGTTCAATCGAATATGATAATATCAGTCCCGTAGCGGAATATCTGGTATGTGATGAAATCATGGCCAATGATTGTGCTGACTCCGTGGCGCAAATGAAGATGCTCAACTTCCATTCAAAAGATGACTATGAGAATGATTCGGAGGATTATTTGCAAAAGTCTGTATGGCTAAAAGGAGTAGGAAACGACGGTGGCCCTCTTCACACATTTTGGGGCGATGGCATCGATGGAGTGATATTCCGGTTGCTGCTGGTGGAATCGGAAGGTGAAGTGGTATACCGTGCTCCCGGATATACGGGGATGCAGGGCGTCTCCGATGCGCGGATTGAGGTGCAGGCCGGTTGCGGCGAGATATGTGTCAAAGGGGCTGATGCCACCCGGGTGCGTGTATTCGGTGCCGACGGCGTGGCTTGCCGGGGGCGTGACGGAGTGTATGACGGACTCTCGAAAGGAGTCTATATTGTGCAGGTGGCCGAGAGCACTATGACCGTTATGGTGCGCTGAAAAGTGCATCGGCGCTTAGACAGCAAAGAGAAAACTGATAAAAAATCGCCCCCCTTCTTCAATTCGCAAAAGCGGCGCGAAGAAGGGGGGCTGCATGTCGCAATCACAGCGAAAGAGTGGCTGACGATGGCACAAATATCCTCTAAAAATAAAAAAAGATTCCAAAAAGAAAGTTGGGGGGCGAATGGATTGAGCAGGAATATAGGGTATAATTCAAAAAAAAATAGTACCTTTGCAGACGCTGATACGTAGGCATCTGCCGCACGTAGTGGCCGGACGCGCCATAACCTGCGGCCACGACAGCTGTAAGGCGCTGCTAACTTTATGGAACACTGGCTAATAAATAATCTGCTCACTTTTGGTCTGGCATTAGTTCTGACCGGTATGCTGATACCCCAGATTCTGGTAATCGCTTTCCGCAAGCGGCTATTCGACGGGCATGATGCCCGCAAGGTCCACACAGGAGAGGTGCCGCGTCTGGGGGGTATTGCCTTTGTTCCGGCCATCATTTTCTCCGTACTGGCCACCGTGGGACTTGTGCTGATTGTCAACAGCGGAGAGATGGTTGCCGCCCTTGATATGACGCTTGTGCCTCTGTTGTTTCTGATATGCTCGCTGATGCTTCTCTTTCTCGTGGGGATAGCCGACGACCTTATCGGAGTGCGCTATGGCGCGAAATTTCTCTTTCAGATACTTGCGTCTGCGCTGCTGATAGGTTCAGGAGTGTGGGTGTCGGATTTTTACGGACTCTTCACACTCGACGCCCTCCCGCTCTATGCGGGGTGGCCTGTGACGATATTGGCCGTAGTGATGGTGGTGAACGCCATCAATCTCATTGACGGCATCGACGGACTGGCATCCGGGCTGTCTGCCCTGGCGCTGCTTTTCTATGGGATGGTATTCTATCTCGGCGGCAGATATATATATTCGATGGTGGCATTTGGAGCGTTAGGTTCATTGCTGCCATTTATTTATTACAATGTATTCGGCAAGGCCGTGCGTCGCAAAAAGATATTTATGGGCGACACAGGGTCGCTGACTATCGGCATGGTGCTGGTGTTTCTGGCAATCAACGTGGTCGAATACCCCTTTGCCAAAGATGAATTTACTGATGTCAACCCGATGATAGTAGGGATTTCTCCGCTCCTGGTGCCCATCTTTGATGTGGCCCGCGTGTTCTGTCGCCGTCTTCGTCGCCATCGCAATCCCTTTATGCCCGACCGCTGCCACATCCATCACAAGCTTCTTGCCCTCGGACTGTCGCCGGCAGCGGCGCTGACCGTGATACTTAGCTTTGCGATGCTCCTGCTTGCCATCAATCTGATACTCTCTGCGATGGTCGATATCAACCTTCTTGTGCTCCTTGATATCACAATATGGATTGCGGTAAATGTGGCACTGACCCAAATGATACGCAAGCGTGAGAAGAGACTCGGATATAGCCTCTATGAGTGACCCGAAGAACGGTGATGGATATGAATGGATGTGGCAAAGGTAATAAACGCCATGATGGCGCGTTAAACTAATGATTAACAACTGCACCGTCTGACAGAGTGCGGGCTGCAATTCCCGGACCGCACACCCCGACGGGGCTTAAACGCTGAATATAACTGCATCATGAATACAAGGAAATACTCCTTACATATAGGGCTGCTGGCAGCTCTCGTATTGCTTCTGGGGAGCTGCGGCACTCCGAAAGAAATAGCGTATTTTGATGATTTCCAGACTGCCACTCAAGTTGAGAATCATGCGCGCCGGCAGATTAAGGTGCGTCCCGACGACAAGCTGCAAATCACAGTCAGCTCAAAAGACCCACAGTTGGCCGCCCTGTTCAACCTCCCCTCCATCACGAGTCGTCTTGGTCAGGGAGGCACAATCTACAACGGCTCCAATTCCAACTATAATTACGGAATAGCCAACGAGGGTATCAACTGCTACACGGTGGATCCGCAGGGCAATATTGATTTCCCCGTGCTCGGCGAGCTGCATGTAGAAGGGATGACCCGCAGCGAACTCGCCGGATTCGTGAAGGGGGAACTGATGGGGCGTAATCTGATAAAGGACCCTACAGTAGTGGTGGAATTCATCAACACAGGTATAAGTGTGCTCGGAGAAGTGAAAGTGCCCGGACGCTATCTGATGAACCGCGACGAAGTGACACTGCTCGATGCCTTGTCTATGGCCGGCGACCTTACAATCCAGGGGCAGCGCACGAATGTGCGCGTACTGCGTAACGAAGGCGACACAACTAAGATATACGTGGTCGACCTCACTAAAGGGAGCGAACTCATGAATAGTCCCGCATTCTATCTGCAGCAGGATGATGTGGTCTATGTAGAACCCAACGACTACCGCAAGCGTGAGACCACCGTCAACGGCAACACCGCGCTTTCGGCCGGATTCTGGATGTCGGTCGTATCGGTGCTGACTTCTGTGGCTGTACTTATAGTGAATGTGGCCCGTTGATGCGTTGACAGACCGGCCGACAGCACTGTCAGCAACATATAATACAAAACACGGGAGTCTCTGAGACCGATAGCCCCGGCGACCCCGAAAATAGATTTAAGAGAAAAGATATCGAGATATAGATGGAAAAGAATGCCCAGACAGTCGTTGTGGCCGACGACGCGAATGTTTTCTCACTGAAAGAATTCCTGATTGCATGCCTTGAGCAATGGAAATGGTTTGTGCTGTCAGTGATTTTTTTCGTGGCGCTCGGTGTGCTTTACGTAGTGCGTCAGCAGCCGATGTACAGCCGCACGATGTCGGTGCTGATACAGGATGAGAACAATAGTGCCGGACTCGATGTGGCAAGCGCATTCAAGGGGTTTGGACTCGGCGGTGCGAGCACCAACGTCTACAATGAGCTGATTTCGCTTCAGTCGCCGGCCGTAATGGATGAAGTGGTGCGCCGACTCGGACTAAATATCAATGTCACCGGACTCGGATTTCCCCGGAATACCACCCTTTATGGCAAGACATCGCCGATGGAAGTGGTGGTGCCGCAGTCGGATGAACCCATGTCTTTCGGATTCGTGATGACACTGCGGCCTGATGATTCCTTCACGCTCGATAAATTTGTGAAGAATCTTCCCGACGGCACAGTCCAGGAATTTGACAAGGAAGTGAAAGGCAAACTCGGCTTCGGCAATATCTCCACACCGATAGGGCAGATTGCCCTCCGTCCCAACGGCTCCTACACCAACAACCGCACGGAAGAGATGCGCATCGGAGTGACAGTGGGCAGCATTGCCGGGGCTGTCGAGACCTATAGTGCCAAACTGAAGGGAGATCTCGCCAACGCCGATGCCGAAGTGATTGACCTTACGATGGATGATGTGAGTGTGCAACGCAGCACCGATGTGCTCAACACCGTTGTGGAGGTATACAACGAATTCTGGCTTCGCGACAAAAACCGTATGGCCGTGGCTACATCAAAATTCATCGATGAACGCCTCAAGTCTCTTATCGGCGAGCTTCGCGATGTGGATACCGACATAGCTGACTATCAGAGTTCCAAGATGATACCAGATGTGGAGCAGACAGCCCGCAAATATATGGAAGAAGGGGCGGCGGTGAGCAAATCGATACTCGAAGTGAGCAATCAGCTTGCCATGGCGAAATATATTCGCGACTATATAGCCAATCCATCCAACCATAGCTCTGTCGTGCCGGTCAATACGGGAATGGGAAGCGTAGCGCTCGAGAAGCTGATATCCGACTACAACACCCTGCTGCTGACCCGCAACAATCTTCTGTCAAACTCATCGGAGGAGAACCCCATAGTGGCCGACTATAACAACCAGATAAAGGGTATGCGCGAGTCGCTGCTTAAATCGGTCAATGCCCAGGTCGGGACACTTCAGGCCAATCTCAAGAACCTCGAGGGGGCCGACGCCCAGAACAAGACTCAGCTTTCCGCCACCCCGGAGCAGGTGCGCTATCTCGGCTCAATCAAGCGCGACCAGGCCGTAAAAGAGGCCCTCTACCTCTTCCTGCTTCAGAAACGGGAAGAGAATAATATCTCACTCGGTTACAACGCCTACAATACACGTATCATCACTCCTCCCTACGGCCCGCGAGTGCCCGTGGCTCCGCGTAAATTCGTGGTGATTTTCATCTGTGCCGTGGTCGGCGTGATGCTCCCCGCAGTATTGATATACTTCGTGAGCGTGTGCGACAACAAAGTGCGTGGACGCCGCGACCTTGAGAATCTTCCGATACCCTTTATCGGCGAGATACCGCAAATCGGCAAGAAGCACCGTCTGCGCAAACTCATTCAGAGCAAGCGCAAGCGCCAGAAAGAAATCGACACGCCGCGTCCCATCGTGGCCGAAGGCAAGCGTGATGTGCCCAACGAGGCATTCCGTGTGGTGCGCAGCAATATCGACCTCATGTTAGGCAAATCCAACGAGCATGCGGTGCTGATGGTGACATCGTTCAATCCCGGCAGCGGCAAATCCTTTGTGGCCTACAATCTCGGTGCCTCCTTCTCGCTCAAACGCAAGCGCGTGCTGCTCATCGACGGCGACCTGCGCCACGGTTCATTGTCGACATATGTCGGGTCTCCCCGCCGCGGTCTGGCGGCATTCCTGACCGGTAACGTCACAGAACCGGAACGTATCATTTATCCTGTAGAAGGGTTC
Source organism: Porphyromonadaceae bacterium UBA7141 (assembly GCA_002491945.1). GTDB lineage: Bacteria > Bacteroidota > Bacteroidia > Bacteroidales > Muribaculaceae > Lepagella. The sequence goes on along the minus strand of DKWX01000055.1, from coordinate 20,366 downwards.
AATGATTTTGATATCATACCGATAGGCAAGCGTCCGCCAAACCCGGCAGAGTTGCTTGAAGGTGAAGAGTTCGGCAAGCTGCTTGATGCCGTGCGCGACAGATATGACGTGATAATGGTAGACTGCCCGCCAGTCAATGTAGTGGTCGACACACAGATACTCAACCGCTATGCGGATGCCACAATATTTGTGGTGCGTGCGGGTTTGCTCGAACGCAAGGCCATAGCCGACCTCACCACTCTCTACAACGAAAAGAAACTCACACGTATGAGCATACTCCTCAACGGCACCGAAGCCGCACACAGCTCATACTATACTTACGGCAACTATCAGTCGCTTGAAGAATAGCCCTCGGGCTATTCTTCGGCGTATCTGAGGGTAATGCGCCGCGACACTCATTGACACACCACACCAAAAAACGAAATTATGGGAATATGGCCCTTTAAAAAACGCGTTGCCACCCTCCTTAAAGGAGGTATAATGAACGGATTCACCGACTGGCACTCCCACATCCTCCCCGGCGTCGACGACGGAGTGCCCGACATGGAGACATCGCTCGCCACTCTGCGAACCTACGAAGAGATGGGAGTGAAGCGCGTGTGGCTCACACCGCATATCATGGAGGACTATCCGAACACACCCGAAGGACTCCGTGAGAGATTCGCCGCACTGCAGCAGGCATGGGACGGCAAAGTGGAACTCCGTCTTGCCGCAGAGCATATGCTCGACTCTCTATTCCGCGACCGCCTCGACTCGCGTCAGCTCATGCCGATAGGAGAGGATGGGACACATCTGCTTGTAGAGACATCCTACTTCACCCCCCCGATGGACTTCGACGATATGATCGACGGCATCCAGTCGGCGGGATATTACCCCATACTGGCTCATCCGGAGCGTTACCGTTACATGAACGAGGCCGACTACAAAGACCTGCGTCGCAGGGGCGTGTTGTTCCAGATCAACATGATGTCGACCGTAGGGATGTATGGCGAGACAGCACGCGGCAAGGCCGAATGGCTGTTGAGCAACGGAATGGCAGAACTCACCGGCACAGACCTTCACCGTCTGTCCGCCACACAGCGGCATCTGGATACGGCACCCCGCCACCGCGAGACGCTTGACCGGATACTAAGTGTGGCAGCCGGGCCGAAAGTGGACTGAACTCCACCGGCGACGCGGAAGTCGGTCAAACTTTTTATGGGGAACCCCAAAAGAGACGATAACCGGATTCTTCAATTTCAATCGCCATTAATATCCCGGCATATAGAAATCCCTTCATCGGCCGCATATACAGCGATGCATCCCATTCAGGTGTTTAAAACTGCTAAAAACTTAATGAATCTTGCCATTGAAAAAAGATTAAACGACTTTATTGAAAAAGTTTAAACGACTTCATTAAATATTTTGGCAGGATAAGGCGGGATTGCAAAAAAATTACTAAATTTGCAGTGCGGAGCGTCCCCTCCGCGAGTCATGATTGTTACAGTAATAATAAAGAAATAATAAAGATAATCAAACTATATAATTTACCATGGTAGATTACAAATCACTCGGTCTGGTCAACACCAAAGAGATGTTTGCAAAGGCCGTACACGGAGGCTATGCCATCCCGGCTTTCAACTTCAATAACATGGAGCAGCTTCAGGCCATCATCAAGGCAGCTGCCGACACTAAATCGCCCGTAATTCTTCAGGTATCGAAAGGCGCTCGCAATTACGCCAACCCGATTCTGCTCCGCTACATGGCGCAAGGTGCTGTGGAATATGCCAAGTCACTTGGCTGGGAGCGTCCTCAGATTGTGCTTCACCTCGACCACGGCGATTCGTTTGAGCTTTGCAAGGACTGCATCGACAACGGTTTCTCTTCAGTGATGATCGACGGTTCGCACCTTCCCTACGAGGAGAATGTGGCCTTGACAAAGAAAGTAGTCGAATATGCCCACCAGTACGATGTGACTGTAGAGGGTGAGCTCGGCGTGCTCGCAGGAGTGGAAGACGAGGTAAGCTCCGACCATCATACATACACAGATCCCGAGGAGGTTATCGACTTCGTGACACGCACAGGTTGCGACAGCCTCGCCATCTCTATCGGCACATCCCATGGTGCATACAAGTTCACACCCGAACAGTGCACACGCGACGAAAAGACAGGCCGTCTTGTTCCCCCGCCTCTGGCATTCAACGTGCTTGAGGGTGTAGAGGCCAAGCTGCCCGACTTCCCCATCGTGCTCCACGGTTCATCTTCAGTGCCTCAGGAATACGTAGACATCATCAACTCCAACGGCGGCAAGCTTCCCGATGCAATCGGTATCCCCGAGGAAGAGCTTCGCAAGGCAGCCAAGATGGATGTTTGCAAAATCAACATCGACTCTGACAGCCGTCTGGCCATGACAGCTGCCGTGCGCAAAGTCTTCAACGAGAAGCCCGCAGAGTTCGACCCCCGCAAATACCTCGGCCCGGCCCGCGACGAGATGGAGAAACTCTACAAGCACAAAATCATCAACGTGCTTGGCTCTGAAGGCAAGGCTGAGTAATACGCCTCGATACAGACACACAGACAGATCCCCCCGTGAGACGAGTGTCATCATGCATGCCGCTGCACACAGGCGAAATGCCGGCACCCGCATCACCCGGATGAAATAACAAGACTTGGGCCACCGCAAGGTGGCTCAAGTTTCATCATTTATTATCATATGCACTACACGACTACACCGTCCGCCATCCGGTCAGGCCGGCATCTCCGGCTTACAGCCGTGATGTCGCTCCTCATTCTCCTTATGGCCGCCATATCGGCCGCAGGATGCTCGCGCGGCAACAGGATGGGGAAAATCCACGCCATGTGGCAAGTGATGAGCATAGAGCGTCCCGGTCAGGAACTGCAGAAGGATTTTGAGCCGCGCCTGTACTACAATTTCGACCAGAATGTGCTCTGTCTCACACGTTCATCAGATGACACACAGTCGCAGGGACGATATGCCGCCAATGTAAGTGGTGAAGACCCTGATTATATACTCGACTTCCCATATGACACCGACTCCTACGGCATGTCGCTGATACGTCAGTGGGGGATAGATGAGAATCCGGTGAGTATGACAGTGCTTGAACTCGACAACAAGAAGCTCGTGATGCGTATTGGCGAGAATGTAATTACATGCCGTCGATTCTGACCCGGCGCACACCGACCTCGCTGACCGTCGGCAGCGCCCTTGCCGGCCAATAACGGCCCGGGTGGCGGCAGCTGCGATAAGAGTCCGGTCAGCTTCCTGCCTCTCTTCCCGACCTATATTTAACACATGACTTTCCATGAACACAACCATAGGAAAAATAGCACGCCTGATCGGCACCGAACTTCCGGATAACTGCCCCAATATCGTGATAGAGCGGCTGCTGACCGATTCCCGGTCATTATCAGATCCGGAGGGGACACTCTTTTTTGCAATTCCGTCGGCTTCAACTGACGCTACCCGATTCATGCGCCCTCTTTACGACAAGGGGGTGCGTTGTTTCGTGGCCTCGGCAGTGCCTGCGGATATGGAGGATGCCGCTGATGCCGTGATACTCCTGCATCCCGACCCCATGGCGGCCCTTCAGAGCCTCGCCAGCCGTCGCCGTTCGATGGGGGGAGAGGTAGTGGCCATAACCGGCTCGAAAGGAAAGACCACACTCAAGGAGTGGATTTTCCAGCTTATGTCGTCATTACGCAATACTGTGCGCAGCCCGCGCAGCTATAATTCCCAGATAGGGGTGCCTCTGTCGATGTGGGAAATCACTCACAACACACGCCTGACGCTCATTGAGGCCGGGATATCGCGAAGCGGAGAGATGGCCCGTCTGGCGGAGTGTATACGCCCTGATGTGGTGATTATTACATCAATCGATGATGAGCACGACGAGGGTTTTGAGTCGCACGAAGAGAAGGTGGCCGAGAAACTCTCACTGGCGGCCGCTCCGTCTGTGCGCCGTGTAATCTATTGTGCTGATGACGATGAAGTGGCTAAGGCGGCCGCTTCGCTGCCGGAAGATGTGGAGCATTTCACCTGGACCTGCCATAACCGTTTCGGCGCGCGGTTGCGTATCATAGGCGTCACCCCCATAGAGCGTCTCGGACGCCGGCTGCAGAAAATCAGTTTCATCTCCGGAGCTGAACTCAATGCCATAGAAGTCGATGCCCGCGACGACCTTGACCTCCGCAATGCCTGCTCGGCTCTGGCTTTCATGATTTCAACAAAGGTGCCCATAAAGACCATAATCGAGAATTTCCGCGATGTCCACCCGATATCCACACGTCTCAGCGTGGTTGATGGCCAGCGTGGATGCAGTCTCATATATGATTCCTACACCTCCGACTTTTCCTCGCTTGAACCGGCCGTCGATTTCATGATGCGTCGCCGCACTCCACGCCAGAAGACTGTAGTGGTGCTGACTCCATTCCAGCATAAGGAGCGGGGCAGCGGACGGCAGGAATACGAGAAGGCCGCCAGAATGCTTTCGCTGCGCGGAGTTGACCGCATTATCGGAGTGGGAGCTGAGATGCATCGCTACGACCGCTTGTTCGGCCATCATTTCCGCTCATTCTATACTCCCCAGATGCTATTTGACTATCTGAGGGAATGTCCGTTCGAAAATTCATGTGTGCTCATCAAAGGTAATCCGGATTACGACCTCTCGCGGATTTCAGAGATAATGGAGGTGCGCACACATGAGACTCACCTTGAGGTGAATCTTGAGTCTCTGATACACAATTACAATTATTTCCGCAGCCATGTTCCCGCCACGACAGGAATGATAGCTATGGTAAAGGCTTCTGGTTATGGTGTCGGGAGCTACGAAATCGCAAAGACACTCCAGGATGCCGGCGCCTCTTATCTGGCAGTGGCGGTGCTTGACGAGGGAGTGGCCCTGCGCGAGCGCGGCATAACGATGCCTATAATGGTGATGAATCCACGTGTGGCAGATTATACCACAATGTTTGCCAACCGTCTTGAGCCGGAAATCTATAATGCAGGGATGCTGCAGGATGTGATACGCCAGGCCGCTGCCGAGGGGCTGACCGCCTATCCGGTGCATGTCAAGCTCGACACCGGGATGCACCGCATGGGATTCACCGAAGATGAACTGCCGTCGCTGATGGACACGCTTTCCGGGCAGACGAATATCCGTGTGGCTACCGTATTCTCGCATCTTGCCACAGCCGACATGACCGATATGGACGATTATACCCGGATGCAGCTTGAATGCTTTGACCGTTGCACGGAGTATATGCTGTCGCGCAGCGAGACTCCCTTCAGGCGGCACGTGCTCAACTCGGCGGGTATATTACGCTTCCCGGAATATCATTACGACCTGGTGCGTCTCGGCATAGGACTGTATGGAGTCAATACACTCCCGGCGGATATAGAGCGTCCGCTCGAGCCTGTGGCTACACTTCAGACCGTAGTGATACACGTGCATGAATGGCCCGCAGGCACCACCGTCGGCTATGCGCGAAAGGGATTGCTGAAACGTGCGTCACGTGTGGCCACCATCCCAATCGGATATGCCGATGGCATGAACCGCCATTTCGGCAACGGTGCCATAAAGGTGCTCGTCAACGGGGCGGAGGTGCCTACAATAGGCAACATCTGCATGGATGCATGTATGATAGATATCACTGGAGTAGACTGCCATGTAGGCGATGTGGTTGAGATATTCGGCCGCAATCTTCCGATATCGCGTCTTGCAGATGTGCTCGACACGATACCGTATGAGGTGCTTACTTCCGTGTCGCCACGTGTGAAGCGGGTATATTACCGGGATTGAGAACCCGTTTCGTAGGGCGAGGTGTATGACTCTCAGTCATACACGTCCGTATGACATGAGCCTTGCGCACTCTGAATGCCGGAGTGTCATGATAATTTGAAGGCCGGAGACCGTTGCCGCTTGAATGCGGTGTCGCGGTTTCCGGCCTTTCCATTGCTTTCTGCAGGAGAAGGGGGATTACATGTCGGCTGCCAGAGCCTGGAGGGCTTTTTGCACAGCCTCGTCGGTGTTATGCAGTTTCGCCTTGCAGTGTTTCAGCAACTGCAGGGCAGTCGAGGTGTATTCGGCCAGACGGTCGATGTCGCAATCCGGACTCTGCATGTCGGCGACAATACGTTCGAGCCGTGCCACAGCGTCGCTGTAGCTCATCTTGTCAATTTCCTGTTGTGTCATATCGGTGTATGTGAGTCATTATGTCGGGTGATTATCGAGCTGACGCTGCCGTCGGGGAGCAGAGTCTCTATCTCGGTGCCGGGAGTTAGCCGGGTCACGCTCTTTACCGCCTTGCCGTTGATTCTGGTGATGGAATATCCGCGGCTAAGAGTGGCTTTAGGGCTAAGCACATCGATCATTCCGGCCAGTGACTGGAGATGTCGCTGTTCAAGAATCATCCGTTGCATCGTGGCGTTCCCGATTTTAGGGAGTATGTCTTCAAGCATTGTTCGTTGCGCTGCGATAAGCGATGATGATGAGCGGGCTATGCGCGATACGATATCGGCCAGACGATTGCCTGCACGAGTCAGTCCCGTCTGCGCGGCCCCCGACAATAGAGCCGACAGGCGGTCGAGACGATGCTTTTCGGCATTGATTCGAGCCGGAGCCACGGCCGGAATCATGGCTGCGAGATGGGCCAGACGTTGGTTTTCGCTACCCGACAGGGTGCGAGTGCGCTCCACAATGGCGTGTGTCAGCTGCTCGGCCCGCAATTCGGCCTGTGCCAGAGAGTCGATTAGGAAAGCAGCCACAGCAGTCGGTGTCTTGCAGCGAGTGTGGGCTATGAAATCAAGCACCGTATTGTCGCGCTCATGCCCGATTCCCACGATTACCGGAATCTGACATAGCGCCATCCTCCGTGCGAGTTCGATATTATCGAATGCGTTGAGGTCGGAAGTGGCGCCTCCGCCGCGTATTATCACCACGCAGTCCCAGAAATCCGACAGCTGTTCGATTCTGTCGAGCGCGCCCAAAATGGAAGGTACGGTGCGCTCACCCTGCAGAACGGCCGGATAAAGCAGCGGATAGAAAGTAAATCCCGATGAGTCGAGCTGATTCATGAAGTCGCCGTAGCCGGCGGCACCGTCAGATGATATTACTGCGATTCGCTGCGGTGCGACCGGCATTACAATCTTCTTATTGGCATCGATAATACCCTCCTTCTTCAGCCGTTCAAGAATCTCACGCCGCAGCCGCTCCATATCCCCGAGAGTGTAAGAGGGGTCGATATCGGTGATATTGGCCGACAGTCCGAATAACGGATTGCACGCAGCCGAGAGCTTCAGCAGCAGTTTCATCCCATATGAAATATTCTGCCCGACAGCATTAGAGAACTTCCTGGTAATATGGCTCAACTGAGTTGACCATATCGTAGCATTGATGCGGGCCACAGTCTCACCGGACTCGTTTTTCTCAATGAGCTGGCCGTAGGCATGGCGTCCCTTTATCTGGAAGTCGGCAAGTTCGGCCACAACCCAGCAATCCTTCAGATAAGGATTGGAATTGATGACTGTAGAAATCCCCTGTGTGAAAGTCAGCAAAGACATCGGTTCGGGCGAGGCGGCTTGTGGGCTGGATTGCATATGCGGCGTCGATGAAAATTAAATGCGGTGTATGATTCAGTAAAGAAACGGGATATATGACAGCAGCAGGCAGCCACACGAGAGATTCAGGCTCCCCGCTCCATCGGCCATCAGTAGGCTCTCAATGTCGGTTAATGTCCGGTTATTGCATGGAGCCGAGTTCCATCAGCCCTCCGGTGACTGGGTTGAATATGGCATAAGAGGGGTCTTTACGGTCGGTGAAGAGATTGGGCGCCAGACCGAAGATTACGCCGAACTGCGAGAATTCCAGTTCGCGGTTATACAATGTCTCGCCGTCGAAAGTCAGAGCGACCTGAGCCGCTCCGGGGATACAGTATCTTACACCGTCCTTAGGGATTTGCTTTTCTTGCCCCTTGTCGTCGACCGGAAGAGCCCCTTCGGCAGTGACATTGACCCGGATATTGACAGGTGCTCCGGCATAGTCGTTAGGAGCGCAGAACCCCTTGAAATCAGAGAATCTGAACAGAATCTCCGCCACGTCTTCTTCAGGCACGAAAGTATATGTATGCGTCACAGTCTCCTTGAAAGAACATCCGGTGAAAGCCGCAGTCATGGCCTGTTCCTGGTCGGTCAGCGAATTGAGCATCAGTTCGAGCTGTCGTCCGTCAGTAGGCATATTGTCGGCAGTGCCTCTGGTGAGCGAGATATGAGCGTCGCGCACTTCCATAATGTTCTCAGCCAGCATCTGGGCTTGTTTGGCCGTCGACTGCGAGGCTATGAAATCCTCATCGACATATTTCAGGTATTCCTTGCCTGAGAGAGGGCGTGATTCGATGGCCGGGATGTCGGGTCTGCCGGAGTCCGGAGCATCGGTCTCCCGGTTGATTGACAGAATCATTCCATTCTGGTCGACACTGATAAAAGTAGTGGCTCCGGGTTTAAGCTGCATAAGATATCTTGAGTCGGAGTCGACAGCTCCGTAAGGGCGTACATCGACTTGCTGCAGAGTCCATCGCTCACCGCTTTCAGCGATGATATTGTCGTTGGCCAGATATTTTTTTGCATACTTGGCGTAGGGACCGGCGATGCAAGTTTCCTTGACCGCAGTCACTGTGATTTCCAGAGCGGTGACCGGGAGAGAGTATACCAGCCCGTACTCATTATGTTTGTCGGCGGTCAGCACTTTAGTCTGCTGTGCTGCCGCGTTATTGGCCGACAGTATCGACAATGCCATGGCGGCGGCGATGAGTGGTTTCATAAGAATCAGAAAATTATGGCTCCGGATTCAATCCGGCCGTTGCCTTCGGCATATGTGGCGATAGTGATAGGCAGAGAGTAGCGAATCGGTGGGGGAGCCTGTTATATAGGCCGGCCATTGACCGGAGTCGGCCGGGAAGATGGTCAGAGTGGATTGGGGAGTTCTCCACGTGTGATGATCAGTCGGATTGCTCGTCCTACATAATTGGATATGTCGGAAGCCGTCATGCCGACCTCGCCGAGTTCCTGGGCGGCCAGGTCGCCTGCCAGTCCGTGGATATACACACCCATAGTCGCGGCCTGTTCGGGGCGGTAGCCCTGGGCCAGACAGGCGGCAATTACACCTGTCAGCACATCTCCCGACCCGCCGGTGGCCATGCCCGGATTGCCGGTGGAGTTGAAATAGACCCTGCCGGTGGGGCGCACGATGGCCGTGAAATGCCCCTTTAGCACGATAATCACATTGTAATATCGAGCCATTTCAATCGCTTTCTGCAGGCGTTCTTCAGCCGAGCGGTGTTCGCCGAAGAGTCGGTCGAACTCTCCGATATGCGGGGTGAGGATAGTGTTCTGCGGGAGCATCGTGAGCATAGCCGGGCGCTTGGCAATGCAGTTGAGGGCATCGGCATCGAGCAGCATCGGAATCTTGCAGTTCTTCAGGAGCGACTCGAGCGCGTCGATGGTTTTGTCGCGTGTCCCGATACCAGGCCCCACGGCCACGGCCTGATGGGCGTGGTGTATTGTCATGTCGGTGATGAAATGCTCGTTGCGGTCAGGCTCGAACATCACTTCCGGAGCGGCAGTCTGCAGAATCTTCATTCCGCTCCATGCGCTGTGCACAGTGGCCAGTCCGGCGCCGGAGCGCATCGTGGCCTGGGCACACATCACGGCCGCCCCCATCATCCCCACCGAGCCGGCAAAGATCATGGCCGAACCGTAGTCGCGTTTGCCTGTGAACGGCCGGCGCGGGCGTAGCAGCGGACGAACGCTCTTTGCCTCCACAAGCATGTAGTCCGAATGCAGGTCTTTTATCTTGGCCTGGTCGTATTCAAGGTCGAGCAGCTTCCATTCGCCGATGAGGTCGGCATTGTCGGAGAGGAAAAAGGATAGTCGTGGCAGCTGGAACACCAGAGTGAGATTGGCGTGCACCACATCCCGTTTCAGGATATTGACATTCACCTCTCCATGCAGCCCCGAAGGAATGTCGAGCGATATGATATAAGCCCCCGAGTCATTGCAGTAGCGGGTGAGCATGGCGAAGCCACCGGCCAGAGGGCCTGTGAGCCCGGCGCCGAAGAGAGCATCGACCACTACATCATTTTCGCTCAGGTAGGGAGGCGAGAACTCGCGGCTTACTTCCGTAAAGTCTATGCCGTCGATAGTGATGAGCTTTTTGCGTTCCTCATCGCAGTCATGCGACAGCCGCGGACCGGTATTGAAAAGGAAGATTTCAAGATTTCGGTAGCCTCGCTCGAATAGCAGACGAGCCATTGCGAGGGCTACGCTGCCGTTGTTGCCCGGACCGGCGATTACGACGAAGCGCTGCCCCGGCAGGAAGCGCGACATGAGTTCATAGCACACGGCATTGGCCGTGCGTTCAAGCAGTTCGAGGGAGTCTATGTTCTGTGCCTCGCAGGTGGCCGTCTCGATTTCCTGGAGGAGCGTGGATTTGAAAATCTTCATTTGGAAGGCTCTTAGCAGTATGGTTGAAGCCGGAGAGAAACCTTGAAGAGGACTGTCTTTAATAAGGGGCATCTGGATTTAACACGATTGAGTGTAATTGAAAAATCTTTTCATACGCCAGGACGGTCTTTGCGGTGAATTCCGCCAAGTCCGGTCGCATAGTCGGCTATGCATCCTCCGGACTTGTGAAAAAATCTCTTAAAGACACTCTCCGGGTGAATGAAAGTTAAATTCAAACACATTCCAAGAGTTAAAACAGCTCCGGCATCCCTTACGCATTTCTCCCGAATGCAAAATTACAAAAAAATAGGTGATTTCATAAGAATAAAGTTGAATTTACAGCAATGGGAAGTGTAAATTCAGCTCCGGCCATAGGGAATACTGCATTTTCAGGTCGACAGCGGGTTTGCCCGGACGCGGTTTCAGAACGTAAGGTCAAGCTGCGGTAGCCAGTCGGGTTGCAGTGGAGAGGGTACCGAACGGTCGAGCAGAGTCGGCACCACAGTCACGAAGCCCCTGGCAAGAAGTGCGGCATCGGTGTCGGGATTGTCGGGTTCTTCGTTGATGAATGAGCCGGTGAGCCAGAATATGGAGCGGCCGTGCGGGTCGGTCCGGGCGGTGTATTCATCACTCCAGTGGCCGCGACAGGCCGTGGTCAGTCGCATTCCGGCCAGTTCCGGCCCTTTGGGTGCGTTTATATTGAGGCATATTCCTTCTGGGAGTCCGTAGCGGAGAGTCAGCTCCACCACGTGGCGAATGTAGGGACGCATCGCTGAGAAATCGGCTGCGTGGGAATGGTCGCACAGAGAGAATCCCACTGATGGGATACCGCAGGCGCATCCCTCGAAAGCGGCGCCCATAGTGCCGGAATAAAGCACATTGACCGATGCATTCGATCCGTGGTTGATACCGGTGCATACCATGGCCGGGCGGCGGTCGCGCATCACGGTGTGCATGGCCAGTTTGATGCAATCGGTCGGAGTGCCGTTGACGTGGTACCATTCCACCCCCGGCTCTGTATCCTTATAGTCGTCGACAGGGGTGATGCGCAGCGGTTCGCTGACAGTAATGGCCATAGACTTACCCGATTGCGGGCCTTCAGGACATATGGCCACCACATCACCATATTCGCTGAGAAGTCGGGTCAGTTCATGGACGCCGCGTGCGCGGTATCCGTCATCGTTGCTTACAAGTATCACAGGTCTGTCCATAGGAATTGTGGTTTATAGGGTTGATGTGAAAAGGTGGATGGAATCTGTACAATATATAACGTCTGGTGCCCCGCAAGGTTTCGTGGCTCAGATGCGATGCAGCAGATAATGGTCGATCAGCAGACTGCGGTCGGCTCCGGGGAGAGAGTGCAGACGGTCGGTGGCGGGATGCTCTGTATAGTCGCGGCGCATACGTCGGAAATCATTGTGTGCGCGTATTACGGCACAGGCATCTTTCCATTGTCCTTTTGCAATAAACATCAGGAAGGCGAGAGTGTCGGCCAGACGTCGCAGCAGCAGTATCTTCCGCCCGCGCCGGCGTGGCAGATTCTTGTGGAGCAGCAGCAGATTATTTCGGAAATTCAGGTAGGTTTTCTTCGGATTCCCCTTAGGTAGCGAAGCGCCTCCCATGTGGAATACCATAGATTCGGATATCGCGCACACTCTCCGGCCTGCCGCAATCATGCGGCAGCAGAGATCGATTTCCTCCATATGTGCGAAAAAGGCAGCGTCGAGGCCTCCGAGTTGCAGATATATGTCGGTACGCACCATCAGAGCCGCTCCAGAGGCCCATGCCACATCGATGGCCGGGCCGTCATACTGTCCGTTGTCGCGTTCCACATTGTCGAATACCCTCCCGCGACAGTAAGGATATCCCAGATTATCGAGGTATCCTCCGGCCGCGCCGGCATATTCAAACGAATCCCGGTCATAAAACGAACGTATCTTAGGCTGGAGCGCCCCCACCTCCGGATGCTTCTCCATATAATCCAGCATAGGGCGCCACCAGTCGGGTGTCACTTCTACATCGCTGTTGAGCAGAATCGTAAAAGGGTAATGCGTCTCGCTGATGGCACGGTTGTAACCGGCCGCGAACCCGAGATTATCCTCAAAGCGTATCAGTCTCACACTCGGGAACTCCCGGGCCACCCATTCCGGCGAACCGTCGGTCGAGCCATTATCGGCCACAATGAGGTCGGAATCCTCTGATATGGAGTATCTGGCGGCAATTGGGAGCAGTTGCTGCAGAAGAGTCATACCGTTCCAGTTGAGTATTATTACAGCGAGCTTCTTCATATTAAGAGTATGTGAGGATGAAAACTGATTATGCGTGGTCAATATGTACGGCAGTCAGAGTCTCGTCGCGCCCCGGGTCAACCCCGGTGAGATGTACGAGACTGACGGAATTGATCAGTTCGGGCCGTGCCGGGGCCACGACCCGAAGGTAATTGTCGGTCAGGCCCGACATTAGCTGTCCGGCGGAGGGAGTCTTGTCGACGTGATGGTCGGTCACTAAATGTTCCCAAAGCACGTGACGTGCCTGCCCGGTCATCGAGCGGAAATATCCTTCAAGTTTGGCATCTGAGATCTTCTGCAGCAGTGCGGCCCTGGAGTGACGTTCGGATGGAGCCACCTCCGGGGCATCCATCATCAGAGCGGCTGTGCCGGGACGTTCGGAATAAGGGAATACGTGCAGCCGCGTCACCGGAAGCGAACGAATGAACTCCACTGAGCGTTCCCACTCCACAGGCGTCTCGCCACGTGCGCCGGCAATCACGTCGACACCGATGAAGGCATCGGGAATCATGCGGCGCACTGCGGCTATGCGCGATGCAAAGAGCGATGTGTCATACCGTCGGTTCATAAGTTTCAGCACAGCATCCGACCCCGATTGCAGCGGGATATGGAAATGTGGCATGAAGGCACGCGACTCAGTGGCCACCCATTCGATAATCTCCTCGGTGAGCAGATTAGGCTCGATGCTCGATATGCGGTAGCGCTCGATTCCCTCCACGTCATCAAGAGCCTTGAGCAGGTCGGACAACGACTCCCCCGTATCCTTGCCGAACTCACCGATATTGACCCCGGTAAGCACGATTTCCCGCCCTCCGGCCCCGGCTGCGTCGCGAGCCTGACGCACCAGATCGGCGATGCGCCCGGATCGCGAACGTCCCCGGGCAAATGGGATTGTGCAGTAAGTGCAATAATAGTCGCAGCCGTCCTGCACCTTCAGCCAGTAGCGAGTGCGGTCGCCTCGCTCGCAAGAGGGGCGGAACACGGTTATATCCTTCGGCACTGTCGACTCTACGATAGGGGAGTGCCCGGCTTCCCAGCGGTCGAGATACTCGGCAATGCGTAGCTTTTCGTTTGAACCCAGCACAATATCCACCCCCTCGATGGCAGCCGCCTCCTCAGGCTTCAGCTGAGCGTAGCATCCTGTGACCACCAGCGTGGCCGAAGGCCATTGGCGCGACAGACGGCGTATTAGCGAACGCCCCTTCTTGTCGGCCATTTCAGTGACCGAACAGGTATTGACCACACATATGTCGGGAGTCTCATCCGGAAGCGCCCTGCGGAACCCACGGTCAGAAAGAATCTTGCCGATAGTGGAGGTCTCTGCGAAATTGAGCTTGCAGCCCAGCGTATAGAAAGCCGCCTTGCGCGGCGAAAAATCAGGAGTCATCTATGGGAATTCAAAAAAATACGACTGCAAATATACAAAAAAAGCCCGAAAGTATTGACAAAGACGTGATGAAGTATTAACTTTGCGTTCCGTGCGCGCCTGCGGAAGATGGCATGAATCATCTGTCAGGGCGGCATGTCATGCAGATGAGAAAGCAAAAAGAAGTAAAAATCTCGTATTGGGCCGCCCATGCCACCACGATAGTCAGTGTGGCACTCGTGCTGCTCATAATCGGAATAATCGCCCTTGTCACAACGGCGGCGCGCCGTGAGAGCCATCGGCTGAAGGAAAGTCTGGAAATCAGCGTGATCATGGCCGACAGTGTCAGCAACGACGGTGCTCAGGCCACATTGCGTATGCTTGCGTCGCGTCCGTTCTGCCGCAACCCGCGTCTGATTACCAAAGAGGAGGCCCTCGTGGCCTGGAAGGCTGATACGGGCGAAGACCTTGAAGCCCTTTTCGGAGTCAATCCGCTGTCGCCGGAAATATCCTTCACCATGCCTGCCGTCTGGAGCGATCCTGATTCACTGGGAGTGATGGAGAGGGAGCTGCGGGCAGTGCCCGGCATCGAGGATGTGGCCATGCCCGGCGGCGACCTCGTGAGCACAATGAACAGCAATATCGCCCGCTTCTCGATGATACTCGGCGTGATAGCCGTGGTGTTGCTCGTAATTTCGTTTGTGCTGATCAACAATACAGTGCATCTCACTATCTATGCCCGCCGCTTCATTATCCATACAATGCAACTTGTGGGGGCCACCAACGGATTCATACGTCGTCCGATTGTATGGCGCAACTGTTGTGCCGGGATGCTGGCCGGCCTGATTTCGTCGGCCGTGCTCGGCGGGGCGCTCCTCCTGGCTCCGGAAGCCGGATTCAACGAGATGGGACAGATAATAGGATGGGAGTCCTACGGTGTGATAGCAGTGGGCCTGGTCGTAATCGGCGGCGGAATATGCGCTCTGACGGCCTCAATCGCCACTACGCGCTATCTGCGCAAGGATTACAGCGAACTGTTTCATTAAATCCATCCATCCCATGCCGTAACGCGGCTGCCGCCATGCCCGGTCATAGGGCGCCGCATACTGCGCCAGGATATCTGTCAGTCGGAAATACGCCTGGCATTGCCATGCCGGAGTGCATCGCGCTTATCTTAAACAAGAATAAATAACACAAAGCCATATGTCAGAAAAATCACAGGCTTACATCCTTTTCCCGCGCCGCAATCTGTTGATGATGGGCGGTTGCCTCGCATTGATAATCATAGGTTTCATCCTGATGTGCGGAGGCTCAAGCAGTGTGGAGGGCGGTTTCAACCCCGACATCTTCTCCACACGCCGCATCGTAGTGGGTCCGGCTCTTGCTTTCCTCGGATTCCTTCTCATGGCCTTCGCTATAATACTCCCCTCGCGGAAGCGTAAACAGTCTGCTGCCGGGGCTCCCGCGGCCGACACCTCCTCCGACATCGGCTCTCCCGCATAACTAAACATCAACTTGATTCAACACAGCGTAATATACATACATAATGGATTGGCTTGACGCGCTTATACTCGGCCTCGTGCAGGGGCTTTCGGAGTATCTCCCCATATCATCGAGCGGACATCTTGAAATATTCCGGGAAATACTCGGCATCGATATCCCGAAAGACGACATACTGCAGTTCGACATCATGGTGCATGCCGCCACGGTCTGCTCTACGATAGTGGTGCTTTGGCCGATGTTCTCACGTCTATGCAAGAGTTTCTTCACTTTCCGAATGGACAATGATTTCTACTACGTCTGTAAGATACTGCTCTCCTGCATACCGATTGGAATTGTCGGAGTATTCTTCAAAGAGTATGTGGAGTCATTCTTCGGCGATGGACTCGGAGTTGTGGGAGTCTGCCTTATCGTGACGGCGCTTTTGCTCTCGTTCGCACACTTCAGCGACCGTCTGGCCGGAGGGCGGATGGTATCCCCCTCGCGCGGGCATGACATCAGTTGGCTGGATGCATTCGTGATAGGTTGTGCGCAGGCAGTGGCTGTGCTCCCCGGACTGAGCCGCAGCGGCACCACGATAGCCACAGGTATCCTTATCGGCGACAAACGGGAGAAAGTAGCCTCCTTCTCATTTCTAATGGTGATACTCCCGATTCTTGGGGAGGCCCTGCTTGACGTAAAGGATATGGTCTGCGATCCCGTAGCCGGCGGTAACTCCATTTCATGGGTAGTGCTTCTTATCGGGTTCGCCACATCCTTTGTCACAGGTTGCGCCGCCTGCAAATGGATGCTCTCGCTTGTAAAGCGAGGCAAACTCATATGGTTTGCCGTGTATTGCGTCATTATGGGCATCGTCTGCCTGCTTTGGTAATCCTTTGGCGGCCGCCGGAGTCAGGCGTCGGCGCAAAATGCGCCGGCACTACAATAAAAGCCGTAAAAATCAGTTACTTGAATAGAGTAACCCTAACGTATAATAACCTGTCAACCCTCTATACACGAATGGATTTTGTGACCGGAGAAGTATTAGGTATCGACAAGCCCCTGGGGTGGACGTCGTTCGACGCCGTGAAACGCATTCGCGGAGCCGTGCAGCGCCGCCTCGGGGTGCGTAAATTTAAGGTGGGTCATGCCGGCACGCTCGATCCGTTGGCCACCGGTGTGCTAATCGTATGCACCGGACGGGCCACACGCCGCATTGATGAGCTGCAGGCCGGTCGCAAGGAATATGAGGCCGTGATGCGCCTCGGCGCCACCACCCCGAGCTTCGACCTCGAGAAAGAGATTGATGCCACATACCCCTACGAGCATGTCAGCCGCGATCTGATACTTGAAACCCTTCCGCAATTCACGGGGCGCATCATGCAGGTGCCTCCGGTGTTTTCGGCTGTTAAAATCGACGGGCGTCGCGCCTACGAGCACGCCCGCAACGGCGAAGAAGTGGCTCTTGCCGCCAAACCTCTTGAAATAGATGAGTTTGAGCTTCTCGATTTCGACGGGCGCGACATGCGTCTGCGCATCGTATGCAGCAAGGGCACCTATATACGTGCCTTGGCGCGCGACCTCGGACATGCCCTCGGCAGCGGAGCGCATCTCACCGAACTGCATCGCACGGCCGTGGGCAATGTGCGCGTGGCCGACTGCATGAGTGTGCGGCAAGCCGTGGATATGATAGCCGGCGCGCCTCTTCGGCTTCCCCCCGAATGGCTCGAAATTCATCCTCTCCCCTCCAGATGCGAAAAAGAATCCTTGATCAATAAGGCTGCGGCCCAGGAGCCGTCAGCCCTTACAAAAACATTAAACACAAAGCCATAATGAGTGTAATGCCTGATGATATAAGCTTACATTTCACTACAATGAAGCTCTCGCAGTTTAAATTCAAACTGCCCGATAATCTGATTGCCCAGTATCCTGCTGATCCGCGCGACGAGTGTCGCCTGATGGTGCTCAATGCCCGCACAGGGGAGATAAGCCATCATATATTCAAGGAAATCATCAATTTCTTCGACGAGGGAGATGTGATGGTGTTCAATAATACTAAAGTGTTTCCTGCCCGCCTTTACGGCAATAAGGAGAAGACGGGGGCCTGCATCGAGGTGTTCCTGCTTCGTGAACTGAATGTCGACAATAAATTCTGGGATGTGCTCGTGGAGCCGGCCCGAAAGATTCGTATCGGCAACAAGCTCTACTTCGGCGAGGACGACAGTATGGTGGCCGAGGTAATCGACAACACCACATCGCGCGGACGCACACTGCGCTTCCTTTACGACGGTCCGCACGATGAATTCAAGGAAGCCCTCTACGCTCTTGGCGAGACTCCGCTGCCGGAGTACATTACCCGCAAGGTAGAGCCTGAGGATGCCGATCGCTATCAGAACATCTTTGCCGAGGTGGAGGGAGCTGTGATGGCCCCGGCGGCCGGCCTGCATTTCAGCCGTGAACTGATGAAGCGTCTTGAAATCAAGGGTGTGGAGCGCGGATTCCTAACGCTGCATTGCGGCAAGGGGAACTTCCGCGACATAGATGTCGAGGACCTCACGAAGCATCGTATGGACAGTGAGGAAATGGTGGTGGACGGCGATTTGGTGGATAAGGTAAATGCCGCCAAGGATGCGAGCCACCGCGTGTGTGCCGTAGGTGCGTCGGTGCTCCGCGCCATAGCCTCATCGGTGTGCATGAACGGTCATATCATGCCCTACAGCGGCTGGACCAATAAATTCATCTTCCCCCCTTACGATTTCACCGTGTGCGACTCGATGGTGACCAACTTCCATCTGCCGCTCTCCACGATGCTGATGATGGTATCGGCCTTCGGCGGCTACCGCAACGTGATGCACGCCTACGAAGTGGCCGTAAAGGAAGGTTACCGCTTCGGTGCCTATGGCGACGCGATGCTGATACTGCGCTGACGCACCGACAAAGCAGCACCACCTGCTCTGATATCCGGAATGTCAGCACAACTCCATGTCAGCACAACTCAATGTCAGATAAGCCAATATCTGCATATCCCGCGCTGACGTATTGACGAAGGCGTAGCCCGGAGAATCACTTCCCCTCGGCAACTTGAAAAAATAAGAAATCCCGGACACCCGTCTCATCGGAGTGCCCGGGATTTCTATATGTCATCGGTGGCTGAGAGTGAACGGATTACCTTATCTCATGATTTTTTTTATACCGTTGTCGATATAAATGTCCCCGCGTTGAGGGGCGGTGATGATTCTTCCCTTGAGATCAACTAAAGTTGTATCCGACCCATCGTAGTTATTGATTTGTGAGATACCCAAATTAGGAATATTTAGGGTGATGAAATCATCTGCGCTGAAAATTAGTTGCTCTCCCATATAGCATTCCACAAGAAATATATAACCGTTTAAAATATCTATATGAGTGGATGCTATCATATTCCAGAAATCGAAATTAGGACCGATACCTTCCACAATCCATCCGTCATCCACTCCATTTATTTGATAGAAACTGCATGATCGGGTTACTCCATTAATATCAATTTCGGAGTTCAAAGGTGATGGAATGTGGTACCATTCTTCCGGTTCCCAGTTTAATCCGAACTGGAATTCGGTCTGTCCGGTACTAATATTGATCGAATAGAGATTCCCATCTTCCTCATATGCATAAATGTCGAATTGTCCCAATAGAATATTGCTTCTAAGCCAGCGCGTGTTTCCCCCATTTCTTCAGGAGCCTGTTCGACATCCTGAACCGTAAGCCTTCGACATTTTATTCCATGAATAAAAGTTTCCTCACGGGCACGGATTTCCCGATATCTTACTGGTATTGTGGGATTACTTCCCTTCATGGCAACAATCCAACGTTTCCCATCTTCCAGAAACGGCAGCCCCCCGGCAAATCCTATCCCTTGACTGACCATGATAATAGTCAGTATAAGTCCTAATCTAAGCGTTTTCATAATTCGTCATTAATATACAATTGGATTACAGAGATTTGCAATATCCGGATATAACGGTTTTGAACGTTTATTCTACTGAAAATGACAATCATTTAATAGATGGAGTATTGCAAATATCAGGAGAAAATCATCTTTTAATAATACGTCGGCAGTCTGTAGTACTACCATCTACGCATAATGTTACAATACAATATATACCCCCTTATTGAAATTTCCTAGATCAATCTCGATGGAATTTGATTGATTAATAGGATAGTGTCGTGTCATACTCCCCATAACATCGCTGATGATAATATTGGAATCAGAATTCTCGTCCATCTTTCCAATACTAACATTTAATATGTTTGAGTAAGTGTCAAGAATACATGATTCAATTTGGCTATTGAAGGAGTCTTCATTTTGTGTTGAAGGCAAAAGTAAGACGTACCTGTGCCAAATATTAAAGAATTTTAAACCAGTCATAATCGTGTCTTGAGTAGTTAAATGAATTTGGGTGACACTGGTTTTGAAGCTTTCCTATCATAGCCGTTTGATGCCCAATGGTAAAAAATTAATATTATATCACCGATTAGACAGATACATACCCTTTTATGGAAAGTTCATTAATCGTATCTAACTGACGTTTAGTTATGAGGAGGAGTAGAATTGATTGTTCCTACTCCTGCGTATGAAGGAACTTAAGTGGACACATAATGTTCAGGTTTTAGTTGATTTGTTGAATTTGAGTTCGCTTGTATCTGAATAGTATTCTTATTATGAAAACTGATTCACTTGCAAATCTACATAAAAATCGCG
>DKWX01000046.1:15663-70172 GCA_002491945.1 Porphyromonadaceae bacterium UBA7141 | reverse complement strand
TACCCGCTTTCCACTCCATTAAAAAAACGTTCAAATCGGAATTTCAACTCCCCTTTCAACTCCCCCCTATATATAAAGAGCGGAGGCATATCGCTATTGATATGCCTCCGCCATCATATGGAGATTGTATTGATTAGACTGTATGATTGATGAGAAGATTATTTCACAATCACCTTTTCAGCTTTACCGGCTGCGACCTTCACGTATACGCCTGCAGCGGGATTCTCTACGCGCGCACCCTGAAGATTGTAGTATACGGCCTCCTCGGCTACCTCAATGCCGGCCACACCGTCAATAGAGTTTTCTTTCACCTCAAGCATTTTGGTAGCAGGGTTAAAGCTGAAGATGTATGCGCCTCCCTCAGAAAGTGTAAAGTTGGTTCCGCTGATTTCAGTACATTCCATCGCTGAGCCTACTTGAACTTCGCCATCACCTGCCGATGCATACCAGTTGAGTTGTGAACCGAACTGGTTGACCTCCTTAATGCCAAACGAACCGGCCACACAGTCGGTAGCAGAAAGAGTCCACACTCCATTACTCTCTACCATAGCCTCAGAGCTCCAGAGTGGGTCGCCGAAGATAGCTCCGTGAATGGCATAGCTGATGATATCCTTGATTTCCTCACCTTCCTTTCCGGTAACTGTGAGTGTCATGGTCTCCGGATCAAATGTGAAGGTGTAGTTACCATTTTTGATTGCGAAATTATTTACGTCCACAGCCCCGACCGTCATAGGTTCGTCGAGCACAACCTGCGGGTCGCCTACAGCTGCAAGCCAGGTTTTCTGGTTGCCCTCTTCGTCAAGTTCTCTGATACCGAAGTTGCCTTTGAGCACTTCTGCATTCTCAAGTACCCATTTGCCATCAGCGTAAGTCATTGCCTTAGCACCCCATGAGCCGGTGAAGATATTGCCATAAAGATCATAGACTGTCACACCGGGCACTGGATCAGGATCCTCGTTATCGCCGCCCTGACCGACTTCAGCCACTGTCAGTGTCATACCTTGGGGATCGAATGTAAAGTCATATGTGCCGGCTGCAAGGACGAAGTTTACACCATCTACCTGACATGCCATTGCAGTGCCTACAGTCACGTCGGCCGCACCTGCCGATGCAATCCAGTCTATCTGGCCACCGGTGCTCTTGTCATCCTTACGGATACCGAAATTGCAATCGGTCACTTCCACATCGGTGGCGGTCCATACGCCATTGTTCTCTGTCAGCTCAAGACCACCCCAGATTGTACTACCGTCAAAGTTGCCCCAAAGCTGATAAGAATACTCTGCCTCTACTGCCGAGCCGGTAATCAGAAGGGTTTTGGCAGTAGGATCAAACACGAGAATAGGATTGGAAACACTCTCATCACCAGCGAATTTGATGTTCTTGGAAGTTCCACCCACTGACAAGTTGAACGTTTCGCCGGGTGTGAGTACTACAGCATCTGATGCTGCGCCGAAATTGGCAGCTTCATTTCCCCATGTGCCGTCATTGATTTTGAAGCCGGAGGTGAGCGTACCGTTGTACTTCAGCTCATATGTGCCATCTTCGACAACCTCAAATTTGGCTTTGGCATCCTCTAGAGCCCACAAATTAAAACCGCCAATCAGATAGTAGTCGGCAGCATTAGCAGCCAATGCCATCATCGACATGGCAAGCATGCAAGAGTAAATCTTTTTCATTACTGTGGTAGTAAATTTTAAGTTGTTATTTAGTTAGTTTCTTATCATGCGGTTAAGCAAGTTTTCATTTTTAACGTCAAAACTGTCTAATATCCAATGAGTTCCTGAATATTTGATAGGTAGTGCCTATGATATAGCTGGGAGGACGACCGGAATCGCAATCCTCGCTATACACACCACAAAATTATAAATTTATTACAATACTCGCAATCTTTTTTTAAAGATTTTAACTCTTGTTAACAGCAAAAATCTCTATTCTTTTACATTCCCATGATTAATTCAAGTAGCAGCAACGGATAAATGCAAGTATCGAATGCGTTTTATACTTGCATTTATCCTTAACAGCTGAGCAAGTATTCAAATTAAATTTATGCGACATGCGGCTAAAAAAGAAGCCCCATATCGCATAAAAGTCTCTCTTGCCCCTTCTATTTGCTATCGGTTGAATTTGGGCACTTACTTACTTGTTATTATAATGTGTCATAGCAAAGCTGAGTCCGCTCAAGGCATATGCCTTGATTGCATCCACTGCCACATCCTCCCGCTCCAGAAGTCGGGATGCTTCTTCGACAGGGAACCGCCCCAGCACGTAGTTTATCTGACCGCCACGTGGGAAGTCGTTTCCTATCCCGAAGCGAAGACGCGCATACCCCTGTGTTCCAAGCTCGGCTGCTATGTTCTTGAGTCCGTTATGTCCGGCATCTGATCCACCACTACGCATCCGTATGACACCGAAAGGCAATGCCAGATCATCAACTATCACAAGCAGGTTCTCCAGCGGCAACTTCTCTTTGTTCATCCAATAGAGCACGGCGACTCCGCTGAGATTCATATACGTAGATGGTTTAAGCACCATTAACTCGCAGTTTTTCACCTTTATTCTGGCCATATCGCCATATCGACATGAATCAAACCGACCGCCGCAACTTTCCACAAGCCGGTCGGCTACCATAAATCCTATATTATGCCGAGTCTCCGCATATTCCGCGCCGATATTTCCAAGACCCACTATCAGGTTTTTTTTCATTTCTTCTTTCGTTTCTTCAGTGTTTGCCTTACAGCTCTTTCTGAACCATTCAAACAGTCTCATCCGTTATTCTTATACGTGATATAACACAGCTATTCCACAGAATAAGCATGCCTCGAATATTTGCGGCACGCCCATCGTCCCGGAATCCCACAAAAAATCAGAGGCATCCGGCCTATATCCGGATGCCTCGTTATCAGGTGGCCTGATTGTGTCGTGTTATTACTGATTGGCTTTTGCTGCAGCGCCACGGGCAGCGCGAGTCAGCTGAACGGCGCATACCACTGCATTCTTGGCGTTCATCAGCTCAAGACCCTCGAAGTGAAGGTCGCCTACTGCCATCGACTTACCCAATCCAAGGCTGTCGACATTCACCACCAGACGCTCGGGGATTTCTGTATATACTGCCTTCACTTTCAGCTTACGCATCGAAAGCGTAAGCTTACCACCGGCCTTCACACCCTCGGCGTGACCCTCAATCTGCACGGGAACCTCCATTACAATAGGCTTCTCAGGAAGCACCTCAAGGAAGTCAATGTGGAGAATGTCGTCTTTCACCGGCTGGAACTGAAGCTCTTTGAGCACAGCTTTGCGAACCTCGCCATTCACTTCAAGATTAATCTCGAAGATATCAGGAGAATAGATGAGCTTGCGCACATCTTCGGCTGCTACTACGATATCAGTAGTGATCAGGCCGCGCTTTTCATCGATTGCCACTACTTTCTCTCCCTCTTTAAGCTCTCCTGTATAGGGGAGTTCTACGAGCTTGCCTCCGTTGAGGACTGCAGGGATTTTACCCTCTTTGCGAAGGGCTTTTACTGACTTTTTGCCCACCTCTGTACGGGGAGCAGCCTTAAGATCAAAAGTTTTCATTTCTGTTTGTTATTGTTTGTGTTACTCAAATTCCCTTTTGGGTTACAGTAGCCTGCCAGTTCCACTGCAAAGCGACATCCGACATCACCTCTCCAAAATGGGATTCCCATCACACGGGGTGGAAAATGCATTTCCACTCCGCAAAATTACTCATTTAATTCGACTCTTCCAAATTTTAGACTCTTTTACCTCTCTTTTATATTGATTTTCATCATCCTTTATCCTTCATTCCGTCTACTCGGAAGCAAATCTCAAACTTTTTTATTATTTTTGCAGTCCAGAAATTTCCGGCCGACCATGCTCCGCTATTCCGCAGGCTTCTACTGTTTCAAGATTGTCAGCGGCAAGTGTCAGCTTCTCGTTCATCATCCATTCCTGACCGACTCCGTCGATTGCTTATGATACCCTTTCTGAAATCCGTTGCTCGTGCCTACGTCGAGCGTTATGAAAATTCCGGAGTGCTTTCCGACACCTGTTTCGTTTTCCCTAATAAACGCGCGGGCACTTTTTTCCTCAAGTACTTGCAGGATATCACTGATGGCCTGCGATTCGCTCCGTGCGTCACTACCATCTCCGACCTTACAGCCGATCTTTCGGGACGTGTCGTCAACACTCGGCTCGACACTCTCTTTCTGCTACACAAGTGCTATTGCGAGATTGTCAGTCCGCACCTCACTCCTGAAGGACGCGATGAGTATCTTAGCTTCGATGCTTTCAGACGCTGGGGAGAGACTGTACTCAGCGATTTCAACGAGGTGGATATTCATCTTGCCCCGGCTGACGCTTTGTTTAAAAATCTATTTGATTTCCGTTCGATTGCTTCAACTTTCCTTACGCCCGACCAACGAGCGCTCGTGGAGGAATATTTTGGCTATAGAGTCAGCAAGCAATACGACGATGATCGCTTCTGGCTTGAATTCGGCGAACGTTATGCCGAGTTTGATGGCACGACTGATGTTTCTTCATCCGGCGACACCCCACGCTCTCGGTTCATTCATCTATGGAAGGTGCTTTCTCCACTATATGAGCGGTTTCATGCAGCTCTTGCACAGCGAGGTCTGACCACTTCCGGCGGAGCCTACCGTCTGGCCACTGAGAATCTCGAAACAGCCATCAACGCCGGTCAGGAAGAAGTAAGCAGACTGCTCCCTTACCGCAAGATGGTAATGATTGGATTCAATGCGCTGTCGATGTCTGAGCGCAAACTTTTCGGCCTGCTGAAGTCTATCGGCCAGAACGATGCGCATGACGATACTTTTGCAGATTTCATATGGGACTCCACCGGCCCCATATTGTCCGACCGCAGAAATTCCGCCGGGAGATTCATAGCCATCAATCGCCGCGATTTTCCCTCGCCCAACTGGGTGACTCCATATATGGAGCTGTCGAAGGCCACAACGCTTTCACCCGAAATTCATGCCATATCGTCTCCATCGAAAGTAATGCAGGTAAAAATTGCTGCCGATATAATCGGCAGACTAAAAGAAGATATCGGCCCCGAGCCATTCGACGATGCCCGGGTTGCGATGGTGCTTCCGGATGAGTCTCTGCTACTTCCGCTCCTCTATTCTTTGCCTGACTCGCTGGGCGATGCCAACCTCACGATGGGCTACCCGCTGAAGCTGACATCGGTAACGTCATTCCTCACTCTGCTGAGGCGAATGCAGTTGCTGCGGCGTGATTCCTCCACATATAACGGATATGCTTTCGAAGAGGTGCGTAATCTACTTGGTCACCCCTATGCTCATGCCATAATCGGCACACGCCGTATTATGGAATTTATCTCCTTCTTTGAACACCGGCATATCTCGGTTGTGAAGGATTCCGACCTGCCACGTCTTGGCCGACAGGCCACACGTCTGCTCTCTCCGTTAGGCGCCAATGCAACTCCGGCAGAGGTGATACACTATCTCGATGATGCTTTGGCAATGATTGAGACTGCACTAATGGGGCAAAATGCCGACAATCCCTTACCACTGAACGGCAAAATGGAAATTGCCAATGTCACCGCATGGCGCGATGCGCTGGCCCGCCTTGACGATACTATTGAGGAGTACGGAGTGCGCCTTAGCATGCCCGGCACTCTGGCAGAAGCCTACCGTCTGCTTCAGGGCGAGATTGTAGCATTCGAGGGCGAACCGCTAAAAGGTCTGCAAATAATGGGCATGCTCGAAACCAGAGCTCTGGATTTCGAGCATCTTCTGGTGGTGGCCGTCAACGACCGGACTATTCCACGACGCTCGCGCCAACGTTCCTTCCTGCCCAATGTACTGCGCCGAGGCTATGGTCTGCCTCCTATAAATTATGCCGAGAGCCTATTCGCATATTATTTCTATCGCATGATGAGCCGCGCAAAGAGGGTGACTCTTATCTACGACAGTCGTCCGTCCGGAATGACCGGAGGGCCCTCGCGCTATCTGCTACAGCTCGAAAATATCTACGCCCGAAACCTGATAAAGCACACTGAGTATAAATTTGCTCTTAAATCAAGAGAAGCAAAACCGTATGTGGTCGATAAGTCAGATACAATGCTCAATAAGTTATCCGCTTATCTGCACCCCGCCTCCCCGGGCGAACGTCAGTATAATTTCTCAGCTTCCACACTCAAACGCTACATCCAATGCCCCTTGAAATTCTATTTCCATACCATCGAGGGGCTTCATGACGATCCGGACAACTCAGATACCGTTGATCCCATTACATACGGGAATCTGATACACCGCGCACTTGAGATTCTTCTTATTCCTGACAAGTCGATGCGGGGCCGATGGCTCGACACTCCGATAACGGTCACATCCGACATTATTGACGACATCGTTGCCAATCGCAACCATATCTACGATCTTGTACACCGTATACTCAACGAAGATTATTATCACCTTCCGCCGCAGGAAATCGGACGCCCTCTGCTCCCCGACACCGAAATTATTGCAGGCGTGGCCGTACGTCATATTATAAACGTACTGCTCTACGATAAGAAACGCACCCCGTTCTCTCTCTACGGCTGTGAAATCAAGGGCACTCTGCGTTACCCTCTTCCTGACGGCCGGCAACTCAACATGACCTATGCAATCGACCGCGCCGACAATGCAGATTGCTTGAATCAGGACGAGATACGTATCGTAGACTACAAGACCGGGTCATCTCACATATCCGCCCCGTCGCTTGAAGATGTCTTCAACGGCGATGCGCTGGCTGATCATTTCTTCCAACTTCAATTATATGCCGACCTGCTCAACCGCAACCGCGCAACCGAAGGGAAATCTCAACTTAGCGTCAAGCCCGTCATATATCCCGTAGCCTCGATACATAAAAAGGTTGATTACACGCAGAAAAAGAAGATTTTCCCAAAAATCGCCAACCAATGGATTGACTGTCACGACCAGACATACATCTCCCCTACGGGTGAGACCACGCTGAACGAGGCATTCTCCCGACGCCTCGACATTATGCTTTCTGAGATTTTCAACCCGGCCATCCCGTTTCGCGCCACGTGCGACACTGACCGCTGTCAATACTGTGTATTCCATTCAGTATGTCGGAATTGAACCAATATTGCCTCCCGATAGTTGTAACTAAAACAAAAATTAAATCTCTCAATCAAAATTTGTACCACAATTTATTCCGCATGATTAGAATTTATAGTAATTTTGCAATTCGGATTCATCTCAATCGAGTATAATCCGAATTCCACTTACCATAGGGTGCAAGTTTTGTGCCACCATGCAAACATCCTCAACCAGCTCCATATATGAAAAAGGAAACCATAGTGATTATCGGCGGCGGCTTCGCCGGAATCAATCTTGCCAAGAAACTTGACCGTACTCGTTTCGACATCAAGGTAATCGACCGCAATAATTTCCATTCATTCCCTCCTCTCTTCTACCAGATAGCCTCCTCGGCTCTGGCTCAGAGCAACATATCTTTCCCGTTCCGTCGTGAATTCAAACGCGACAAGAACGTATCCTACCACATGGGCCATGTCAAGTCAATTGACGTACAGTCCAAGACTGTGACTACCTCGTATGAGACCCTATCTTACGACCGCCTCGTAATAGCGGCCGGCACCACCAATAATTTTTTCGGCATGGACAACCTCTACAAGGAGGTGTATTGCATCAAGACTATCGGCGAGGCCGACCACACACGCGATGAAATCCTCGACCGACTCGAACGCGGATGCATGGAGCCTGACCCCAAACGCCGCAAAGAACTGCTGAGTTTTCTCGTCGTGGGGGGAGGCCCCGCAGGTGTGGAAATCGCAGGAGCCCTTGGCGAAATGAAGAGAGACGTACTTCCCAGGGAATATCCCGAACTTAACCCGGACGATGTCACAATCACTCTTGTAGAGGGCGCTTCAAAAGTGCTCGGCACAATGTCGGAAAAAGCCTCTCAAAAAGCCCTCGCATATCTGAAAGACCTTATGGTCGATGTGAGGCTCAACACCACAATGAACGGCTACAACAATAAACTCGTAAGCTTCGCTGACGGACATGAGGAATACTGGGAAACCCTCATATGGACGGCCGGTGTGCGTGGTGAGACAATGCCCGGACTCCCTCAGGAATGCGTCGCTCGCAACGGACGCATTTTCACTGACGAGTACAACCGCGTCAAAGGTCTGGAAGATTCAGTCTACGCAATCGGCGATATAGCTCTCGTGGAATCTCCGGAATTCCCCCGCGGATACCCCATGGTGGCACAGCCGGCAATACAGCAGGCCCGAAATCTCGCAAAAAACCTCAACAAAGGCGAATTCCTTTCAAAATTCAAATATTCTGACAGAGGCTCTATGGCCACTATCGGACGAAACCGCGCCGTAGCCGACCTCCCGGGATTCTCATTCGCCGGACGTGTGGCATGGTGGATCTGGATGCTTATCCATCTTGTCAGCATCCTCGGTATGCGCAACAAGCTCAATGTGCTCCTAAACTGGATCTGGAACTATTGCACATACTCCACTTCTCTTCGCTTGCTGCTCCGGCCTACAAAATATCCTATCCGCAGACACTGGAGCGACTGAAATCTACGCAACAACCCATTTTAGGGTCTGGCGTGATATATTTGTAAGTGTCGGTTGTTCTGTATCATGTAATATCAAACAATATGAAGAACAAGTCATCTTATGCAGCCATAATCCCGAGTGCCCTCCTGCTGGGCATTCTGGCTTCGTGCAGCAATCTCAACATACCTCTCCTTAACAAGAACAAAACGGAAAACATACAGCCCACCACTGCAGAATTGCCTACCGATCGAGAACACATACGTCATTCTTCTCACAAAGACTATAATTTCTCGATTTCAGATCTCGAGAAGGGACTCATCACCGGAGACTGGACTATAGAATCCGTCAATGGGGAACCTGTAGTGGCCGAGACTCCGGCTTTTATCAAGTTTGTCCCGACCGAAAAACGCATATACGGCAATAACGGATGCAACACCATCAATGCATCCTACACTTTCGATACGGCCTCCAGAGCATTGAAATTCTCCGAAATGGCTGCTACAATGAGGTTATGCTCCACTCCCGGGATAACTGACCTCGACATCAACGCCGCGCTCGCCAACACCACTTCCTACTCCTGGGGCCACACCGACGACGAGTATTTCCTCTTCTTAAAGGACGCCAACGGAGTGGAACTCCTCAAACTCCTTCATCAGAATTTCGACTTCCTCAATGGTTCCTGGGCTGTGACCGCCATCGAAGATGAGCCAGTCGACAATACAGAAATGCAACTCGTCATTGATGTCGACAGTGGAAAAATACATGGCAATACCGGGTGCAACATCCTCAACGGCACAATGGACGTAGATATGGAGACTGCCAACACCCTCTCTTTTCAGGACATCATCACCACACGGATGGCATGTCCCGACCCATCTCTCCAGACCCGTCTCATCGTAGCTCTCGAAGATGCAGCCCATGCAAAGCCTATAGATGCCGACCACGTAATGCTGCTCAACCTGCTACGCAAACCGGTGCTTACACTACGGCGACTGTAATCATACCTCTTCTTGAAATTTCAACACTTACTGATTATTATGAACGAAGTAAGAGTCGATAAATGGCTTTGGGCCATGAGAGTATTCAAGACAAGATCAATCGCCACCGACGCCGTCAAAAAAGGACGAGTATCCATAGGAGGCAATGTCGTCAAACCCTCAAGAGCCATAAAGACTGGAGATATCATTGAGGTCAAGAAGCCTCCCATTACATATACATTCCGCGTGAAAGCTCTGACTCAGAACAGACTCGGAGCACGACTCGTGCCCGACTATCTGGAAAATCTGACTCCCCAGAGCCAGTACGATCTTCTCGAAATGACAAAAATCTCAGGATTCGTCGACCGACGCAAAGGTCTCGGACGCCCCACGAAACGCGAAGGGCGTGACATGGCGGCTTTCCGCGACTCAACCTACGCCGATGATTTCTTCCTCGACTGGGATGATGACACTGATGATGACGATATCTCCTGATTTTGAATCCGCCTGATATTTTATTGAATTCGTATAAACTTTTTCAATGGCAAGATTCATTAATATTTTGAGCAGATATAAATACCTGACGAGGCAGCATAGCGGGCAATGCTCCTGATGAAGGGGAATTTATATCTGCCAAAATATTAATAGAGATTGACATTAAAGGAAACAAATCCAGACGCTCTTTAAGTATTCGTAAAAAAGTTCAAACGACTTCATTAGCAAGTATTCAAAATTGATATAACCAAGCAAGTATTTAAATTTAATTTATACAATATGCAGACTTGTTTTTTATTCGATTCCGTTGCGGAGTGAAGGAGGATATAAACATATCCTCCTCAGCGACAAGCCGGAAGCGGCAAAAAAGAAGTCGCAGATTTTATAAAAGATTCCCCTTCAGTTGCTATCAGTTAAATTTAAACACTTACTTAGCACGACAAAGATATATACGCAGACACATACGCCATAACATCAGACTCCTTAACGAGCACCCGGGAACTTCGATTTCATCTCCTCAAAATTTCGCAGTTACTATTTTTTTTAGTAAATTTGCACTTAATTACAAGACACACCAACGTCTGAGATATCAAGAGCAGTATGCGCTTTGCCGACACGATAGGAAATCCCGAAGCCGTCAGTGCTTTACGCGAAATGGTGGATTCAAAGAAAATCCCCCATTCAATGCTCATATCCGGACCGGCCGGCATCGGAAAGATGCAACTTGCCAGAGCATTCATCGCATATCTCAACTGCAGCAACCGCATCAATGGCGATTCCTGCGGAGTGTGCCCCGAATGCCGGCGCATAGAAGCCGGCAACAACCCCGACATCCATTACATATACCCAATCCATAAAAAGGGCAAAACTCACACCCTGTGCGCGCACTATGCCGATGAATGGAAAAAAATGCTCCATGACTCCCCATACATGAGTCTGCCTCACTGGAATTCTCTTCTCGATGCCGGCAACTCTAAGCCGGTAATATATGTAACGGAAGCCGATGCCATATCAACTGCCGCCGCAATGTCGGCATACGCCGACGCTTACAAGGTGTTTGTAATATGGTTGCCCGAACGCATGAATCCCGAGACAGCCAACAAGCTGCTCAAAGTGATTGAAGAGCCCTATGATGATACCATCTTTCTTGCAGTCAGCAATCGGCCCGACCTTATCATGCCAACCATACTGTCAAGAATGCGTCGAATCGACATGCGTGCCCCCGACACCGACACTATCGAGAAAGCACTTATCGCCCGTGGTGTCAG
Source organism: Porphyromonadaceae bacterium UBA7141 (assembly GCA_002491945.1). Taxonomy (GTDB): domain Bacteria; phylum Bacteroidota; class Bacteroidia; order Bacteroidales; family Muribaculaceae; genus Lepagella. The sequence continues at coordinate 58,851 of DKWX01000046.1, read as the reverse complement.
TATGGAATCGGCCCACGAGGCGGCTTTTATGTCTCAAGGATCTCTGCTCAAAGCATTCGAAACTCTTGGAAACGGAGGTGAGACGGTAGAATTCAATGACTATTTCCAGAATGCAATGCGCGCCGCCTTTGCGAGAAACGCTGTCGCAGGACGACAATTCAGCGAAAACGTCGCAGCACTCGGGCGTGAAAAAATCATCCGGCTTATGGAATATTTCACCCGAATGATTCGAGAAAATTTCATTGCAAACTTAAAAATTGGCGTTCTAAACACAATGAACAGTTCTCAGCAGCAGTTCGCCTCAAAATTCGCACCATTCATCAATGCTGCTAATATCGAGATGCTGCTCTCTGAAACCGACCGTGCTTCTGCCGACATCGCAAGAAACGCCAACGCCAAACTTGTGATTTTCGACTACTTCCTCCAGTTGATGATTGCATTACATCGTGGACATTCAAAGATATAATATCTCCTATACGTTCACTCTGGAACTTGCCATATGACTCTTAATGTCACATGCATACAGTATACCGCCTCTCTCCAATGATTTATCAACTTCTGAAAAATCCTACAACATCCATACAGTGATGAAACCTACTCTTTTTATTCTTGCCGCCGGAATGGGAAGCCGTTATGGCGGACTCAAGCAACTCGACGGACTCGGACCCGCTGGTGAAACCATCATGGACTATAGTGTCTACGACGCTTTACGCGCAGGATTCGGCAAAATCGTATTTGTAATCCGACACGACTTCGAAGATGATTTCCGCAACAAAGTAATTGCGAAGTATCACGGCCATATTGACGTGGATATCGTTTTCCAGGACATCAACGCCCTCCCTGATGGATTCTCCCCGAATCCCGAACGGTCAAAACCCTGGGGCACCAATCATGCCGTCCTAATGGGGAAAGATGCAATCCATGAGCCATTCGGCGTTATAAATGCCGATGACTACTACGGTCCGGAGACATTCCAGGTGCTCGCCGATTTCCTTCGCAGCGTAGAGGGTAAAAAAGGTAAATACTGCATGGTTGGATTCCGTATTGAGAATACCATAAGCGAAAACGGTGGTGTAAGCCGCGGACTTTGTCAGGTGTCGTCTGAGGGATTCCTGACTTCTGTCAATGAATGCCATAACATCCGCCGCGATACCGACGGCCGACTAATTCAGACCCTCGCCGACGGCTCCGATGTGCCGTTCCCCGAAGATGCCTATGTTTCAATGAACGTATGGGGATTCACTCCCGATTACTTTGATTACTCGGAGCAGGCTTTCGTGAGATTCCTGCAACAGCACGGCAATGAACTGAAATCGGAATTCTACATCCCATCCGTAGTCAACGAGATGATACACAATGGCAGCTGCACTTTGTCTGTACGCCAGACTCCATCCAAATGGTTCGGTGTCACGTTTGCGGCCGACCGCCCTGCCACTGTAAGTCAGTTCAGCAATCTCGTGCAGCAAGGCGTCTACCCCTCTCCTCTCTTCAAGTAATGATTTTCAAGTAACGATAGTTCGGCAATAACAGCGTATCTGTTTGAAGACCAATAAGTTGCAACAACAATTTTTAAATCGATGCAACGCGTTGGATATCAAGCACTCACAAACCTTCCACCCCAGGAAATCACCGAACTATTTAAGTAAAATATTGCACAAATTATGTCAAACACCAAAATTCTCGTCACCGGTGGCACTGGATATATCGGTTCTCACACTGTCGTCGAACTCCAGCAAGCCGGCTACGATGTGGTGATTATCGACAATCTGAGCAACTCCAATATCGGAGTCTTAGATGGGATTCAGCGCATCTCAGGCATACGCCCGGAGTTCCTACAGGGTGATATCAATGATATCCGCACACTCCGGGATCTGTTCTCCACCCATGGGCCAATCAAAGGCATCATCAATTTCGCAGCCTCCAAGGCTGTGGGTGAATCTGTGCAAAAGCCAATCCTATATTACCGCAATAATCTTGTCGGTCTACTCAATCTTCTGGAGGTAATGCCCGAATATGACGTTAAAGGCATCGTATTCTCAAGTTCGTGCACTGTATATGGCGAACCCGACAAAAACCCCATCGATGAATCGGCGCCAATCAAACCTGCCACATCTCCATACGGCAACACAAAACAGATTTCTGAAGAAATTATCTCAGATGTAATCCACGCAGGCTCTCCCATCAAAAGCATACTGCTCAGATACTTCAATCCAGTCGGGGCACATCCCTCGGCTGAAATCGGCGAACTCCCCATAGGAGTGCCGCAGAACCTTATTCCATATCTCACCCAGACAGCTGCAGGCATACGCCCTCTTCTCACCATATTCGGCAATGACTATGACACTCCCGACGGAACCTGCATCCGCGACTTCATTGATGTCGTCGATCTGGCCCGAGCACACGTCATTGCAATGCGCCGCATGCTCGACAGAAATGACACCGCCCCCTTGGAAATATTCAATCTCGGCACCGGACGCGGACTGAGCGTAATGCAGCTCATACAGTCTTTCGAACGCGCCACTGGTGTAAAAGTTCCATATACCATCGGACCTCGGCGTAAAGGTGACATCGAAAAAATCTGGGCCGACCCGACGAAAGCCAATGAGGTGCTCGGATGGAAAGCAGATACTGACATCGACCAGACCATGCGTAACGCATGGAAATGGCAGCTCAAAGTAACTCCAGCCAAATGACACTTCAGACTTTGCCTGATGTTGAACTTTAATATCCAGCCTGCCGGATCCCTTCTTGCCCACAAATCCGGCAGGCTCACCCACCTCCTCTCTAACAATATCACTCGAAAAAATAAGTAACTGCAAAGGATAAATGCATATATGGAGACAGCTTGAAAACAGACCATCCAATATGTGAAATTCTAAAACATATCATCATTTATTATTCGCAGCTACTTCTTTATAATTTTACACTAACATCTTAACTAAAATCACAACATGATGAAACGCTACTTGCTGCCGGCAACACCCCTTGCCGCTATGTTGCTGCTCACCGGATGTATCGATGACAATTACGATCTATCGAACATCAACACTACATCCGAGGTAAAGGTTGACGGGCTGATTATCCCTGTCAATGTCAAAGACGTAACCCTCAACAGTGTCATAGACCTGGATGAGAATAGCGATGTGAAGAAAGAAATCGACCCCGTCACCGGGAAGCAGATTTACGTCTATTCCTACAGCGGCGATTTCAGTTCCGACCCTATCAGCATCAAACCATTCGAAGTTAAGGCGCCGGTGCTCTCGCCACAGTCTATCGAGGTGAATCTCACAGGTTCGACTTCCTCTGCTCCCGCAAAACGGGCTGCATCCTCGGCGGTGCACTATACCGTAAGTGAAATGGTCACCGACTTCGACTATGTGCTCACCGATGTCGAGGAATCTGTGACTAAAGTAGCCGACCTCGCCACTCCCGGTGTCACCTACAGCACCATCATTAAATTTCCGGCCTCTATTGTCAACGATGCTGAGAAAATCGAGGTCAAAGACCTCCGTATCGAATTCCCCAAGGGACTCGAGATGGCCCAAGGATATCCTTCGATAGGATCCTATGATTCCGCCACAGGTATTGTCACCATTGCCGACTATGTAATCGGCGCCGACGGCACTCTCCCGCTTACACTCGTATCGACACGCATTTCAATCGACCAGCCTGTCGTAAACGGCACCATTGACTATAATGATGCCATCACAGTTCTGGGTGGCGGCGAACTGCTAATCAGCCCCAAGAACGGTGTATCTCCCGTTCAGTCGTTTAATCTCGACACTCAATACAATATGAGTGCATTTGATGTGACAGCATTCTCTGGCGCCATCGACAAGCCTATCGACGGCATGGCGGTCAATCCCATCCTGCTCAACGACCTTCCGAGCTTCCTTTCTGGTGAAGGCACCAACCTCGTGCTCGCTAACCCGCAGCTCTATCTGGCCCTAAACAACCCCGTATCGCAGTATAACCTGAAATCTCACACAGGGCTGTCAATCATTCCTGTCCGTGGGAATTCCGATGCCCAGGCCATTGAACTTCCGGGAGGACTTACCATCAACGACAATAAGGCTCCAGGAGCAATCTACCGCTACGTGCTCTCGCCTGACGGTGCCGACACCACCCCGGTGGCAGGTTTCGAAGATGCTGAAAAACTCGCTTACCCCGGCCTTGGCAACGTCCTTGCTGGTAATGGTCTGCCCGATAAACTCAAAGTGGAATTCGCCACTCCCAACGTGTATGGCGACAACGTCATCGACTTCCCGCTTACAAGCGATATCCGCGGCGTAAGTGGAGAATACAGCTTCCGCGCTCCTCTCGCACTGGAAGAAGGCACCATAATTTATTATTCCGGCACTAAGGATGACTGGTCATCCGAAGAACTCGACCGCCTTCACATCACTGAAATGCAGGTCACTGCCATAGCCACATCGGATATACCCGTAGGCGTGTTGCTCACTGGCGAAGTAATCGACACTGCCGGCAAGCATATCGGTATCTGCGAGGGAGCCACACTCCCTGCTATGGCACAGGACCACCCTGTCACTCTGACCATCCGCGCAGCTGAAGGCACAGAAATCAGCAATATCGACGGGATCTACTATCATGCCACCTGCACCGTATCACCCGATGATCCCGCCGCAGGCGAAGCCATCTCCCCCGACCAGAATGTGGTGCTCAAGTCTGTACGCGCCAAGGTGACAGGACGTTATCTCTATGAAGATAAGTAATCGATTGGCATTACACAGATTTTCCATGCCATATCACTGCATTTGTAAATATTATTCCACACTAACCCAACTTTTACTGTAACTACAATATGAAATCTACATATAAGTTCATGCTCGGTGCCTCTCTTATGGCTGTAAGTTCAGCTGCCGCCATGGCCCAGGCATCATACTCGGGTTATTTCCTTGAGAACTATACCCATCGCTATCAGCTCAACCCTGCGTTGACCGACACCACTGCCACTACAAAATACTTCGTGGCTATGCCCGCTCTCGGCAACCTCAACGTAGGGATGCGCGGCAATCTCCACCTTAATGAGGTGCTCTACAACCGCAACGGACAGACCGTACTTTTCACCAATCCGCAGGTATCCGCGGCAGAAGCCCTGAAGGGTATCGGCAACCGCAATAAAATCGGCGAAAGCGCACATATCGACATTCTCGCTGCCGGCTTTGAGGCTTTCGGCGGCAAGAATGCAGTAACTCTCAGCGTTGTGGAAGATGCGAATGTGATGCTCCCGGGTTCTCTCTTCCGACTGGCAAAGGAGGGCGTAAGCAATCAGACATACGACATCTCTGATGTACAAGCCAACGCCACCGGCTACGTTCAGCTGCAATTCAACCACCAGCGCGACCTCGGACAATGGGTCCCCGGTCTTCGTGCCGGCGCTGCATTCAAGATGCTCTTCGGTCTGGCCAATTTTGACGCATACCTCAACAACGCATACCTTGAACTCGGAGAAAACCAGTGGAACGCCGTAACCAATGCCGTAGTCCACACCAACTTCGGCAACATGCGCTATAAGACTAAATTCAGCGAAGAGACTCAACAGAATTACGTCAACGATATAGAATTTGACGGATTCGGCGTAAAAGGCTTCGGTATCGGATTTGATCTCGGCGCCACCTACGACTGGAACGACTTCCAGTTCTCTCTCGCCCTGCTCGACCTTGGCTTCATATCATGGAGCGGCACTCAGACAGCCTCTACCAACGGCGACCAGTCATTCAATACAGATGCCTTCATTTTCGGCGTAGAAGGCGACGATGCCAAAGATGAGTGGAACAATAGTATGAAGCCCGCGCTCTATAAGCTCTATCAGCTACATGACCTGGGCAACACCGGATCACGCACACGCGCTCTTCGCGCCACGCTCAACTGGGGTGTCGACTATGAGTTTCCCTACTATCGTCCTCTCCACTTCGGTCTGGTCAACACTACACGTTTCAACGGCCCATTCACATACACTGATTTCCGTATATCCGCAAATGTGCGCCCCGTTAAATGCTTCTCTGCATCTGCCAACCTCGCTGCCGGTACTTACGGTGTTGGATTCGGATGGCTCGCGAATGTAAATATCAAGGGATTCAACTTCTTCCTTGGCATGGACCGCACTTTCGGAAAGCTCGCCAAACAAGGGCTTCCCATCAACAGCAATGGAGAAATCAATCTCGGCATGAACTTCCCATTCTGAACACCCTCTGACAGGGCAATCTAGTCATAATAATCCCTCGCCGGAGTCAGACTCCGGCGAGGGATTACATTTACGGCGGCCATAAGACCACAATTTAATATTCAAAAACGCGGCTTGCGCATCTGCTGAGCCATAGCCATCATCTTTTTCGGATTCATCTTCGAAGCGGCATGCATCATTTTGCGGGTCTCCTGAAACTGCTTCAATAGCTTATTAACCTCCTGCAGGCTCGTGCCGCTCCCCTTTGCAATGCGCTGACGGCGTGACTGGTTGATTACCTCCGGATTCTGACGCTCATACACAGTCATCGAATTAATTATGGCCTCAATGCTCTTAAAGGCATCATCCGGAATATCTATATTCTTTATCGCCTTGCCGACACCCGGTATCATCGATGCTATATCCTTCAGATTACCCATCTTCTTGATTTGACCGATCTGACGCATGAAGTCTTCAAAATCAAACTTGTTACGACGTATCTTTTCCTCAAGTTTGCGGGCCTCCTTCTCATCATAAACACTTTGCGCACGACCGACAAGCTCCACGATATCACCCATGCCGAGAATACGGCTTGCCATACCCTCAGGATTGAACTCCTGAATATCCTCCATCTTCTCGCCTGAACCGATAAACTTGATAGGCTTGTTGACTACAGCACTGATTGATAACGCTGCACCACCACGGGTATCGCCGTCAAGTTTGGTCAGAATCACACCATCAAAGTCGAGACAGTCGTTAAACGCCTTCGCCGTATTGACGGCATCATTACCCGTCATAGAATCCACCACAAACAGGATCTCCTGAGGATTGACAGCATTCTTGATGTTGCTGATTTCATCCATCATATCCTCATCCACGGCCAGACGGCCGGCCGTATCGATGATTACAAGGTCATGACCATTGGCCCTGGCGTAGGATATAGCATTGCGGGCTATCTCCACAGGATTCTTATTGTCATCCTCACTGTATACTGGCACATTTATACCCGCACCTACCACCTTAAGCTGCTCAATCGCGGCAGGCCGATACACGTCACCGGCCACAAGCAGAGGCTTCTTATGCTTTACAGACCCCAGATATTTGGCGAGTTTGCCAGAAAACGTTGTCTTACCTGAACCCTGAAGACCCGACATCAATATCACGGCAGGTTTCCCCTCAAGGTTCAACGGAGCTTTGTTACCTCCCATGAGAGCAGTCATCTCGTCATGGAAGATTTTCACCATCAGCTCTTTCGGCTTAACTGCCGTCAGCACATTCTGTCCAAGTGCCTTCTTCTTGACCGTATTGGTGAAATCCTTGGCTACCTTATAGTTGACATCAGCATCCTGAAGCGCACGACGCACGTCTTTCAACGTCTCGGCCACATTTATCTCCGTAATGCGCCCCTCGCCTTTCAACATCTTGAAAGACCTCTCAAGTCTTTCCGATAAATTTTCAAACATATTATATCTTCTCTTTACTTTTCAAATATTCTTCTGTCCGTGAGGCATTCTCACGCCTGCTCCCAGCTCCGGAACCGACCGAAGATTGCTACTTCCGTATTACTTGCATGCGGCTCCATGCAAGAGTGCATCTCACACAAGGCGATTGGTCGCAGTGTCCGGGAACACTACGCGCGGACGGAAATCGCGCGCTTCTTCAGGAGTCAGCTGTACATAACTCATGATTATCACTACATCACCCGGCTGAGCCTTACGCGCAGCCGCACCGTTAAGACACACCACACCACTCCCGGCCGGCCCGGCAATCACATATGTGTCAAGGCGTTCGCCATTATTATTATTGACTATATACACCCTCTGTCCGGGGATAATACCGGCTGCTTCAAGAAGGGCTGAATCTATCGTGATGCTTCCGATATAGTTAAGATTGGCCTCAGTTACCGTCACACGGTGTATCTTGGCCTGCATCATCTCTATAAGCATTGCAGTTGTTTTATCAGTATTTACTTAAGTAGCATTCAAATTTAATTTATACAATATGCGGCTTGCTCTTTAGTCGACTCCGGTGCGGAAAGAAGAGGGACATAAATATATTCCGACCGGGCCGCACGATGGAAACGACAGAAAAAAGTCGCAGATTGTATAAACGATTTCTTTCACTTGCTTCGTTTGAATTCGAACACTTACTTATAGCGGATATTATCTATAAGGCGCACATCGCCATTATACACCGTGATACATCCTACAGCAAAGTCGCTCTCGCCCCATTCCGATATGGGCATCAGAGTGCGGCCATCCACAATCTCGTAGTATTCCACACGCATCTCAGGTATATTATTGATACGCTCCACCACCATATCATGCGTCTCCTGCACCGTATGGCTTTGAGAATAGTCTACACTCTCGCACAGAGCCGCATAGATACCCGGAGCCCGACGGCGCTGCTCTTCGCTAAGAAGTGCATTGCGCGATGACAGAGCCAGCCCGTCGGCAGCACGTCTGATCGGACATGCGATAATCTCCACATCCACATGTTCCGACTCCACCATATTGCGAATCACTGCAATCTGCTGGAAATCCTTCTCTCCGAAATACGCACGGTCAGGACGCACGAGGTCAAACAGACGGTGCACCACCTGAGCCACTCCCTGGAAATGACCGGGACGATATTTCCCTTCCATTACTTCGGCCGCGCTGCCGAGCTTATACTCATGGTCGCGCGAAGTCCCTGACGGATACATCTCTTCTACGGCCGGGGCAAACACCGCCGACACGCCAGCACCGGCCAACATCCTGAAGTCCTCCTCCTCCTTGCGTGGATAGGTGGCAAGATCTGACGGATTATTGAATTGAGTGGGATTGACGAATACACTTACTATCGTGACTTCATTATCCCTTACTGCCCGCTCCACGAGCGAGATATGCCCGGCATGAAGTGCCCCCATGGTGGGCACAAAGCCTATCGCGTGGTGATGTCTCCTCTGCATCGCCACATAGTCGGCCAGCTCGCCGACACTGCGGATAATCTGCATATTCTTGTTTGTTGGGTCTTGTTCTCGGCCATCCTTGCTTCCTGGGAATCCGGAGAATCCACGCCTGCGAGCCACCAGCCGCCATACGGCAGCCGCCAGCTCCAAGCGTCGTCCCTCCGGAAGCCCGATTACGGACCTGGGGGAGCCGCTCTTGATATTTTAGCCTTCAAAGTTACTAAATTATCCCCATACACCCAATCAATTTCACCCATAATCCGCATTTTCTTCCGTTTATAAACTTTCCAGACCCGTTTTTCACTAAATTTAAGCGATTCCAACCATTGATATACACGCAATATCACATTTTTTTGCTAAATTTGCATTTGCGTCCGTATACCCACTCCTGCGCTTTGCGCAAGACTGCGGATATCACGGACATTTATGGCATCGCCGAGATCTGGTGTCGCCCCTCAATCTAATCTGTATAAAATGGCAGCTAAAAAAATCCTTTTCGTATCGCAGGAGATAGCCCCCTATCTCCCCGCCAACGAAATCTCCTCCTTCGGCAAAGCGCTACCCCAGTCTCTACAGGGGAAACGTTTTGAGGTAAGAACTTTCATGCCGAAATTCGGCAACGTCAACGAGCGTCGCAATCAGCTCCATGAAGTCATCCGTCTGAGCGGTCTTAATATCGAGATCAACGACAACGACCATCCGCTCATTCTGAAGGTAGCAAGCATGCAGCCAGTGCGCATCCAGGTCTATTTCATCGACAACGACGACTATTTCATCAAAGAAGACTCCGACATCGATGCTTTCGGCTCAAACAGAGCCGACAATGATGAGCGTGCGCTTTACTTCGCTCGAGGCACTATGGAGACTGTCAGAAAACTTAAATGGGATCCGGAAATAATTCAGTGTTCCGGATGGATGACAGCACTTACGCCTCTATATATGCGTGCACTCTACACCCCCGACAATGATGCCGCGCCAAAGCCCAAAATAGTATACTGCATCGAACCGTCAAATCCCGACATGGCTCCCATAGATACAGAAATAGTGCGCAAACTTATTGAAGACGGGCTGCCGCATGAACTCGTAGAAAAATACTCGGCCGACTCGATGGATGTCAATACCCTTCATCGCATCGCAATCGACAATGCGGATGCAGTCGTGTTCCTGACTCCGGAGCCTGACCAGGAACTGCTCGAATACATCTCTCAAAAAGGCATACCCGTTCTTTCAAAACAGGATATCGATGAAAAAGGGGTTGCGCAATTCCCGGATTTCTACGAATCAATCTGACAAAAGACATTCTCTTACACCTCTTCTGTCAGCCATCATTCCATTAAACACTTCCTATGAAGCCAATACGTCTGGCCATTCCGGCTTTAACCTCTCTTATATCGGCTGTCGGCATATCATCCTGTCAGGATGACGTAAGCACTATAGGCAGCTCTATTGTCAATGGGGAGGTCAGCATCTCGGTCGATTCTCTTATACTCGGAATTGACGCATCGACTATCGACGCACTCAATATCGATACCCGCTCCACTACGACTCTGCTCGGCAATATCTCCGCAACCGAGTACGGACGCCTTTCGGCCGACTACGTCACCCAGCTCCTCGCAGCCTCTTCCATGGCCATACCCGACTCAATTGGCGTGGAAAGGGTGGATTCCATGAGAATGGTGCTCGAAATACCACGTAACGCCACTATCGGAGATACCCTCGCGCCTCAGCAGCTAAAAATTTACAGGCTCTCAAAAGCCCTGCCGGCCGACATAAAAAGCAACTTCGACCCTCAGGGATATTATGACCCGGATGATGTGGTTGCCACTCGCAACTACACACTATCGGCCATAGCTCTCTCTGATTCGGCTTTCTACAACAACCGTACGCTTTCCATCGCATTCCCGCTCCCGAAGGAATGGGCAGTGGACGCCTTCAACGCATATCGTAAGGGCTCGCCAATATTTGACTGGCCTCAGGACTTCAACAAGTCTTATCCCGGGATCTACGTCCGCTCATCTTTCGGACGCGGCGCACTCGCAAACGTACAGGCAACCCGCCTTTTCCTCTACTACCACTATTTCATCACACGCAACATCGTGGAAAACGAAATATCGGTAGAAAAACGCATTACGATGAAGGATTCGGTGTGCCTCTTCGCTTCTTCGCCTGAGACAATCGCAAGTTCGCTGCTTAACTACAAGCCGGCTCAATCAGTCGTTGATCTCGTCAGCAACGGTAAAAAAATCATCACGACCCCGACAGGCTACCGTGTGAGACTCACTTTCCCGGCCAAAGAAATCCTTCAACAATACTGGGCAGCCGATCATAACCTATCCGTAATCAACAACCTCACCTTCGCTCTCCCGGCCACAACCGTCAACAACGATTACGGAATCCTTCCACCTCCGGAGCTGCTTATGATCAGAACTTCGGAAATCGATGATTTCTTCGCCAACGGGAAGGTGCCTGATAACAAGACTTCATTCCGTGGCACATATTCATCCACTTCCGGCCGATATGAATTCTCGTCAATGCGCCAGTACATCGTCGACTTGAAAAACAAAGGCAGGGATATCGCCCCTGAGGATGTTGATTTCACACTGATTCCCGTCAACTTCACAACCGAGTCTGTGACCAATAGCTATGACGGGTCAATCACTGTCTACGTCACCGGATGCTCCCCCTATATCTCATCTCCAAGAATGGCAGTAATCGATACCGACCACGCCGTGCTCGTATTTACATTTACAAGCCAGATCGTCAAATAAACAAGGCTTATATTCCACTGTTTTAATTATGCAGATTATCGATGGCAAAATGATGGCTGCCCGCATCAAGGAAGAAATAGCAGCCGAAGTAAATGAATTTATCGCTCGTGGCGAACGACCGCCTCATCTCGTGGCTGTAATTGTGGGCCACGACGGAGGCTCGGAAGCTTACGTAGCCAATAAGGAGAAAAACTGCAATGCAGTGGGCATCCGCTCCACCAATCTCCGCTTTGAAGAGTCAATCTCCGAGGAACAACTGATTGCCGAGATTTCCCGCCTCAACAATGATCCTGAAGTCGACGGCATCATCATACAGCTGCCGCTACCCCGCCATATCGACACTCAGAAAGTCACTGAGGCTCTCGACTATCGCAAGGACGTCGACGGGTTCCACCCCATCAACGTCGGACGAATGGCAATCGGCTTACCCGCTTTCCGTCCGGCCACACCAACAGGAATAATCGAACTGCTCCGACGCTACGAGATTCCCACAAAGGGCAAACATGCCGTAGTGCTCGGTCGGAGTAATATCGTAGGCAAGCCCATCGCGACTATGCTCATGCAGAAGGCTTCCCCTGGCGACTGCACTGTCACCGTATGCCACTCATCAACCCCAGACATCAAACAAAAATGCCTTCAGGCTGACATAATTGTCGCAGCGCTCGGTGTCCCGGGATTCCTAAAAGAAGATATGGTCAAGGAGGGGGCTATAGTAATCGATGTCGGCACTACACGTGTGCCCGACCCGACAGCCAAAAGCGGCTCCCGCCTGCGTGGCGATGTCGACTTCGAGGCTGTAAGCTCCAAATGCTCGTGGATCACTCCAGTTCCAGGAGGCGTCGGGCCCATGACCAATTGCATCCTAATGCTCAATACTCTGGCTGCACGCCGAGGCGAACTTCCGGCATAATCCACATCAACCATCATGTCAATACTCCTCTTCTCTCTCCTAAGCTTCATAGTAGGAGCAGATGCGGCAGCCGGCCAATCTCCGGCTGCCGAACTACTTTTCGTCGGTGATGCGATGCAACATCAGGCTCAACTCGACCAGGCCCTTGCCGAAGGTAATGGACTGAATTACGATTATTCTGCATGTTTCCAGCTTATAGCGCCTGACGTAATGAAAGCTGATTATGCAGTGTGCAATCTTGAGGTGCCTCTCGGCGGGGGACCACGCTATAGCGGCTACCCTTGTTTCTCAGCACCGGACTCTTATGCCGAGGCTCTACGTGATGCAGGGTTCGACTTGTTTCTGACGGCCAACAACCATTGCCTTGACTCCGGCGACAGAGCGGCCCGACGCACTCTCGCGGCACTCGACTCCATCGGTGTCGACCATATCGGCACATATCACGATGCTCTGCAACGCGATTCTCTGATTCCATTCGTAAAAAATGTCAACGGATTCCGTATCGGATTCCTTAACTATACCTATGGCACCAACGGCATCTCTCCTCGCGACGGTATGGAAGTGGCCCTCATCGATCGCCAACGTATGGCACATGAAATATCACGCACCCGCGATGCCGGTGCCGAAATACTCTGCGTCACTATCCACTGGGGAATCGAATATGTACTCGAAGAGAACACTGCCCAACGGAGTCTTGCCTCATTCCTCGCCGACCAGGGAGTCGATCTAATAATCGGAAGCCATCCCCACGTCGTGCAGCCTATGGAAATAATCCATAATGAGAAACACCGAAAGGATGTGCTTGTGGTCTACTCTCTCGGCAATTTCATATCCAATATGAAGACCACCGACACACGCGGCGGCGCATTGGTCAAAGTGCGCCTGCAGCGCGATGCGGAAGGCAAGCCCTCATTCACCGATGCATCATACGACCTTCTGTATTGTGCAAAACCGACAGGACCTGGCTCCAACTACAAGGTCATACCCTCTGCCCTGGCCTCTACTCATGTCCCAGAAGCCGAATGGGAGAAATGGCTTATGTTCCAGCGCTCCGCACAACGTCTCTTTGACCGGCGCAACATTAATGTATCCTATATTCATGCAACTCCTGATACATTATCCGTCACTAAGTGACATAAGGCAACAGAAAATCAAAATGCCCACTGATTCGTTTCCATGAATCAGTGGGCATAAGTAAATGTTCAAATTTAATTTACGCCATCTACCGCCTTACGAGCGATAATCCGATTTCAAGACGCGTAGTCTTCATCAGATACTGCGGCAGCTTCTGCAGCAAATCCGACAGATTCTCAGGGTTCACTCCAGGCAGACTCGCACCTGTCAGATAATCCTGAAGTTTTGCCAAAATCTCATGATTCTGCAAGGCATCTCGCAGCAATGTCGACAGAAACGTCACACTCGCCGCTGTATCCAGATAAATATCAGCACCAGAAGGTGACGGAGAGACTGTAAGCGGGATTCCTCCTTCTATCTGAGGAGCAAGCGCCTTAAGAAACACTCCAATCATAGCCCGCGTCAGAGCCGGATCGACACTCATATCTCCGCCGGCAGCTTCGGCATGAACCGATGGCGCACGCTTAAGTAATGAACTAAAATCAAACTTTGCGTCATCCTTATTATCTGAAAGGGCAAGCAACGCCTCACTCACCACCTGCAGAGGATTAAGATACAGACGTATTCCCGACTCTGAAGGCACGTATTGCAGCATATTGCCACATGTTGTAGCCACATGTGCTGCGCCACCCAATGTGCTGACATACATCACAGGCATATTCCCGCTGCCAGTTAGAGCTATCGTTTTTACCAGACTATAAAATGCCTGCGCCACTGACGTATATGCCGTTCCTTCATACACCGGTATTACCGGCGCTGTGGCAATCATCCGCAGCACATCCGACAACGGGATATCTATCCCCGCCATAGAATCAAGTTCCCACACAAGATGAAAAGGCATCGAACTATAGCCCGACAACATATCCCCTTCTATCGGAGCAGGAGCGAATACACTCCCTGACAGACTCTGGTTTGCCAATTTTACATCTGAAAGGTTAAACACCATCTTATCTTTCTCCACCCTCCCCGAATAATCAAACGTAACGTAATCAGTTGCACCTTCTCCAGACAGCACATACGCCCCATCCCCTGGTTTGGTGGAAGCCGTCAGTACAAGTCGGCTGTCACCTGGCGTAACACCAGGAGCCGGAAGCTCTCCTGTAAGCCCCATCCCCGTCAGCATACTCAAATCAAACGATGAATCAAACGCCAGTTCTGCCACATCGTCTGTCACTTTTACCACTGCTCTTTTACCGGGCATTTGTTCGCCATTATAATATAGCTCCAGTGAAGTGCCGCTATATGTGGCAGCCTCCGATAGATTAGGGACAGGCTCAATATCATTCTTATCCGAACAGCCGCCCAGCCCTGCAGCGAGCAACCCGACACAGCCTGACATCATCAGTCGTACCCCGCAACAATAATTTTCTATAGTAGTCATAGCAAAATCCGATTGCCTCCTTATAGCAATCCATAAATAATACAAACTCACATCAATTTGGTTCATTCCTGCCATCACCCGCCTTCCTGACCCACAAACATCCTCTCCTAAAAAGCATATAGAGTTTGCCGCCGGCTTCACAAACATTCTCGATAAGCGCAGCTGCAACCTCACCACCGGTTCCGGGCTTTCCTCCTCCTTCGAGAGCCAACGTCTCAGCTTTCTGTGCCATCGAGAGTGGTGGGGGCTGCCCGTGTGAGGAAGTCGGGGTCTGCTTCCACGGCAGCGGGGAATGGGTGTGTGGGGAGTTTGCGGCGGGCGATGGCGCGGAGGGTGGTCTTGAGGTCGTCTTCGCCCAAGAAGTCGATCATCTCTTGGAGGGTCTCGGGTATCTTGGCTACTCCGTCTTTGCGGCGGATGAAGTGCTCGCGGTAGCTTTTCCCTTCTGTCCATGCTACGGCAAGGGTGACGAAGATGGTCATGTAGGGGAGGTTGTACCATGTGAAGAGCAGTCCGATGGTGCCTACGAGGGAGGCGGCTATCTGCGCTCCCCAGTAGAAGGAGAGTTTTTCGAGTCCTTTGCGGAGTTTGCGCGACCGGGTTTTTTCGCCTAACATGCGTGCGGTGCTGGTGGCGAAGTAGGTGTCGAGGGCTACGAGTACCGGGGGGATGAGGGCGAGGATGAACACTACGGCGTAGTGGAAGATGAGGTGGCGGCTGAAATTGTCGCCAAGTTCGACTGTGAAGGCTTCGAGTAGGGTTTCCATTTCGTTTCTTGTGTTTGTGTTTGGGGTTGCCGGGCAGGGCTAAAGACCCTGCGGGGGGGGGCAAAAAATGGTGACGCACGGATGTCTGCGACTGCTTATGGCTACTTGCGGAGGATGCGCAGGGCGAGCAGGACGAGTCCGGCAATGAGGACTATGGCGAGGGTGCAGATGGCGATCCCTCCGGCGGTCATGCGGATTTGCTCCCATTGGGTGGGCTCGCGCTCTACGGGGTATGGGACGGGCACGCTGTCTGCCTTCTCAGTAGCCTTTAATGTGTGCAATACGGATTCAAGACTGTCGAATCTCGCGATGAGCAGGTTTTGCTGCGTCTGCGTATCGCTGCCGTGATAGACGGAGCGGTCAGTGTCGTGGCGTGCGGTGTCTCCATTGGCGGCGAGGACTACAGTTTCCTTGATTCGTTCGCTTACCGAGTCGCGGCGCGACATCCGCTCAAATCCGGATTGCAGTATCGTGGTGAGGTGATGAAAGAGTGCCGCGGTGTCAGTCCGCACATATTCGGTATGGACTGTTTCAACCGGCATAGGCACTATCTTCCGTCCGCATCCCGAAGTCAGCGTTGTTGTCAGCAATGCCATGAGGAGCAGCAGGATGTGATTAATATAGTTCATAATATATGGTGTTGAAGAAAAAACAGTACGAAAATTTGTATAGTACGAATTTTAATATTACCTTTGCATTGAGTTCTAAAATCAATTGTTCCATTTAATCTCGTTTGTATGAAATTAACAGACAAAGAAGAGGAACTCATCGCGGCAATCCGCAATTACAGACGTGGGTATCCTGACAGTCACCCCAATCAACTGTATTATGCTCAACAGATTTTTGACGAGCTGACGGATTTGCCGCTTTAGAGTTGAGGCGGCCTCCTTCAAGGAAGGAGGAGGCCGTTCTACTCTATACCTACAAATAATCAACATTACTACTTCTGTCACTATGGAATCTAAAGAACTTATCTCAGATGCGAGGACACGGCTGGCCGACATTCTTGTCGCCATTTCGTGGAGGGAAATCGCACGCTCTTATTTCGGGAAGTCAAGTTCATGGCTGTATCACAAGCTTGACGGAATCAAAAGCGATGGCTCTCCTGGCGGAGGGTTCACGGAAGCAGAAAGGATTCAACTTAAGGAGTCTCTCGAAGACTTGGCCACCCGGATTAACATAGCCGCCTCAAAACTCTAAATAAAAACTGTCAGCTCTTCTCCACTTTAGCCCGCTCCCTCAATGGTGGCGGGCTATTTCTTGCCGTACTTCGCCACATAGTTCTTGATCCCTTCTACATGCAGACGCACTATGGTTTCGAACCCTTCGGGCGAGAGAAGATAGTCCACATCGGCGCGGTTGTCCTGAAAGAGGTTCTCGGTCAGGCACGCGGCGCATCGTGTGCGCGTCAGAATGGTGAAGGACTCCTCCTTGTCGCGGTCTCCGTCCGAGAGGTCGGTACGCACCGGGATATCTTTCGGAAGACATTTCGATGCCGCATCATACAGGCAGTCGGCCAGACGGTCTCCCTGTGTCTGCCCCTTGGAAGTCCATGCCTCCCATCCGCGTGCGTTCATCCATGTGGCGCCGCTCCCCGCCGCATTGCAGTGGATTGACACGAGCATGACATTGGAAGCGCCGTATGTGTCGCATACGGCGTTGACGCGGTTCGCGCGTTCTCCGAGCGCGATGTCGGCGTTTTCGGGGACTATGGCGCATGCGTCATAACCTTGGGCGGTGAGTGCGGCCACTATGGCGTTGGCCACGCGGCGTGCGTACTGGTATTCAAGGAGTCGGCCATCGGGGGAGCGTTTCCCCTTGGTTGTGATGCCGTGGCCGTTGTCTAAAAGTATCTTCATTTTCATTATCGTTTTAATAGTTCGTTATTTGTCGCCGCAGCCCCCCGTCAGCCCTCCCGCGGACTATGAGGCAGGCACGACGGTGTCATTGGCCGTATGGTCGGGGAGAAGCCCCAACCCGAGGCTGTAGGCAGACATCGGGGTCGCGAATCTGGTCGAATGGTTGTCATCACCGCAGGTGAATGTCAGCAGGACCTGCGATAGCGACTCCTCTGACGAGGGAATGTCTATCGTGGCGGTCAGCGTGACGTATCCGAGATTGTGCCCCAAAGGACCGCTGCTTTCCACCACTTCGGTCACCCCCCATGCCGACGGAGAGACAAACGTGCATCTCTTCCCCGCCGCCACAGCTCTCGTATTGGCGTATATGGCGAAGTTCTGCACCGTAAGCGGATAATTCCTGCCATGCCCGTTATAGAATGTTACACTGATTCTGTACCGCTTCAGCTTGGTCACATCCGGCTGATTCCAGCTGATTTCCGTCACTTTCACAAGTTTCGGCTCCACAATGGCACGCAGGAACCCCAGACCGTCGCCGAACGTCAGCGGATAGAACAGCAGCGGGGCGCTCTGGTCAGATACGAGCACATTGTTCTCCACATGCGCCTTCCCCTCCAGCACCCAGGGTATCAGCATAGCCTCATGGCATCCCTTCAGCGCCCCGAGATATGTGTCCTGAAGTATCGTGTCTCCAGTCGATGTGGTCGCGCCTATACGGAGTGCGTCAAGAGCTATCCGGGAGAGAGCGAACTTCCCGGACGCACTATCCCGCGTATAGAGCGAAGCGCCGTAATGATACTCCTTGGTATTGAAATCGCCGAACACCGCAGCTGCCGAAAGCACCCCTCCGGGATGCCCCGTGTCCGACGTGCCCAATATGTCGGCGGGTTTCCACTTCCCGGTCGGGACAATCCCGGTATAGTGCACCGACTCACCGTATTCAAGCCGGGAGTTGCCCATCGGGTCCACAGGGGAGGCCGAGTGCAGATAGCCGTCAAACTGGTCGAGCACACACCATGTCTCGCTCTGTATCCGCGTGCCGTTACCGTTGTCTGTCCATTCCGCGTCCTTTGGGGTAAACGTCAGCCACCGCAGATTGACGAACGCCGGGATATTGGCCACATTGTTGACATACGGCACTATATATCCCCATCGTTTCGCGGCATACCAGTAATTGTTGCCGCTGCCCGACCATCCGTTGTATTCGGCGGCGATGCCGAGCGACGAGCATTTTCCCCCCGCGGTCAGAGCGTTTCTCTGTGACAATGGAGCGAGGCTGGCGATACTGTGTTCATTCTGAAAGAAAGAGGGTATGAAATCGCCGGGGCGCGTTCCCGCCGTATCAAGAAAAAACGTAGGCCGTATGAGGGAGTAAGGGTTGACATTGCTTGCGCAGCAGAGGGTGCCCACGTCGAGGGCGCCGGGCTCATCGAGTCCGATGCCGAGGGCGCGGCGTACGTCGTCTACGCTTACGGGGGCCGTTATGCGGCCTGTGGTTTCATTGTAGGGCATGATGCTGGGGAATGGGTTATTCGGTCGGGGTTGCTGTCGGAGTGTCCGGGGCCGGAGCGTCCGGTCCGGGGGCGAGGAGGGTTTCGAGAAGCAGGGCTGACTGGGAGGCGGTCAGTTCGGGGTTGGAGTCGAGCAGGGCGCTGAGGCCGTCTTCGCTCAGCGGTGTGAGGGGAAGGGTGATTTCGCGTGCCAGTTCCGGTGCCATGCACTGGTCGAGGGCGCGGATGTAGCTGTCGAGAGTCTGTTGCTGGGCCGGGGTGAGAGGGGTGCCGCTCTGATATGCGGCGACGGCTTCAGCGTGTCCTTCGGGACGGAGTCGCTCGGCGGCTTTGCGCAGGAATGAATCGTAGTTTTCGGCCACGGTCTTGAGGTGGCCGATTGCGCGGATCACGGCGAATTTCTCTTTGCCCTGCATCTTGGAGAGGCGGGTGGTGTCGGCTGTGAGGATACGGTAGGTGGCGATTGCCTTGTCGATTGTTAGTTTCATCTTTTGGGAATTAGGAATTAGGAGTTGGGAATTAGGAATTAGGCCGGGGCCGGCGCGGTCAGATGGAGGCCGTGGTCTTGATTGTGGGGGCGGCGGTGAGGACGCTTTCGAGGAAGTCGTCGATGGCTTCGGTCAGGGCGGGGCGATCGGTGTCGGGGCAGTGGAAACTGACCGTCAATTCGCCTCCGGCGGGCGACCATGCGTTGAAGTCGGCGAGCAGCCGGCTGTCGGCATCGGTGATACTCCCGTCGGTGATTGAATGACATGCCCCCTCCGAGATGGCGGCTGTCGCCGTAGCGGTGAGCTGGTCGTACTTCTTTGCGATTGTGATTGTCACTGAGTTGGTTTTTGTGATTTCCATTGCTTTATGGGTTTAGTTGATGGATAGTTTCTTTTTGAGTCGGGCGATTTCACCGCGCTGAGCCTTGATTTCCTCCTGCTGTCGCTTCACGGTGCTTTCGAGCTGCCGGAGTCGGTCGGCGTGCGTGAGCAGTGTGCGGGCGTTGGTGACGGCACTGAGCAGTGCTGCGCGCGAGTAGTCGAGGGTCAGTGTGCCGCCATACTCTCCTACCGTTTCGGGGAGGACCTGCTGCCAGTACTGGGCGATGGTGCCGCAGTCGGTCGAGCCATCGGAGATCCATTGGAAGCGGACGGCGGGGGCGGCTGCAATCTGCGCGGTGGTCAGACTGATCCCCCTCAGATTCTGCTTCAGCCGGATATCGGAGGATGTCGATGCCCCGCGTGCGCTGATGGACTTCGGGGAGTAGAACCCGGTGGAGCATTGCAGTCCGGCGGTGGCGGAGTCGTAGCTTAGTCTGGCTTTACCGCCGATTAAGGCAGTCGTGACGCCGATCTCCCCGCCGGATGTCAGCAAGGCCGCTATGGCGCTGCCAAACTGGAATACCGCGCTTGTCCCCGCGCGGCTGACGGATAGATGGAACAGCTTGTTTGCGGTCAGCGTGACGGGATTCCCGCGTTTGTAAGCGGCCAGAAGGGGCACAAAACTGGATGTCGCGTCCGGCGAGTAGCCGACCTCCACGCTGAACGCCGCATATGAGGTCGTGTTAAGCCCCCATGTGTCGAAAGCTCCGGTGGCAGCGATTCCCCCCTTCACAGTGAGGGCCTTGCCGTCCCCCACCCCGGAGGTGATGCGCGCCTGCCCCTCCACATCCAGCCGACAGGACGGACTGAGAGTGCCTATGCCGAAATAACCGTTAGGACTGAACGCCGCCACATTGGCTTTCCACGTCCAGTTGGTATTGAGGGTGAATATTCCGAGACTGCCGTCCTCGCGTGCGCTGATATAGTAGCCGGAGGGGGCTGTGGATTTGAGAAACATCAGATTGCCGCTCATCTGCGCGGTCACGAGTCCGGTGATATTCCCCTTCATCGAGATGCCGGTCACTCCGGTCAGTGAGCCTCCCATGGCGATACTGCCCACCCCAGTCATGTTCCCCGACACGTTGGCCGTGCCGTTGAACGACTGCCCCCACAGCGTGCGTGCCGTTTCAAGCTGTCTGGCCTTCGCTACGGTCGATGTGAGGAACGCGATTTGCTGCCATGCGTAGGCCGTACCGCTGCGGACCGAGCGGTAATAGATGGCTTCGTAGTTGGGAGAGAAGAACAGGTCCTGGAAATAAGTACTGTTCCATCCGAGCCGTAGGGTCATGATGTTGGCAACGTCGGTGACTGCCGTGGCTCCTGCTGGGAAGCTCCAGAGGTTGGCCGAGGCGCTGCTCCCCTCAGTGGCGCTCCCCGCAGCGGTGCCGATTGCGGGCTGGCCGGAGAACCATGTCAGGGAGTGATCGGTCACCGGCGTCCCCTTCGTCGTGAGGTATCCCGCCTTTGTCGCGGCCGCCGCATTAGTGGCATTAGTGGCGTTCGTGGCATTAGTGGCGTTCGTGGCAAAGGGGATGGTGAGATTGGTGGCCGTGCCGTTCTTTGTCACGCGCAGATAGTTGCCGCTCAGGGCTACCGCCGTCACCATGGTATCGGCGCACGCGGCAGGCGTTCCGGCCTTGAGATACACGGGCCTGTATGCAGCCCCTACAGTCGCGGTCCCTACCTTGGTCACCGAGCCGTCAGTGAGCTTGCCGAGCAGCGTATTGAAATTGTTGCTGACAGTGCTGCTCAGAGCGCTGACAGTGCCCGAAAGCGTGCCGACAGCGCCCGAAAGAGTGCCGACAGTCTTGCCAAGTTCCGTCACGGCAGTCTGATTGGAGACCGCAAGGTCGTGTATCTGTTTGCCAAGCGAGGCCGAAAGCGCGTCTGTCGTCTTTATGGCGCTTGCCCATGTGCTGTCGGTGTACAGACCGTAACCGTTGCCGCTGCCGCCTGTCGAACCGGGAGCCGATGATGCACCCCTCGCCGACACGGATTGCACGGAGTATATGCCATGCGACACCCTGAGCATCTGCGCCGTGCCGTCCCACGAGATGGTGGCCGGGCCTATCTTTACGGATGTGCCCGAGATTGCTCCTGCCACATCGAGCTTTACGGCGGGAGTTTTGCCGATACCTACGTTGCCGTCAGCATCGAGTATGGCAGTCGTGGCCGTATAGGTATATGAGCCGTTCATACGGTATATGCCGAGCGTCCCGCTTGTATTGGATTGCAGGTAGTAGCCCGCTGAAGCTCCCGAAGCAAGCAGCATGAGATAGCTGCTCATCTTTATGATTTGCGCACCTCGTATGTGGCCGTTCATGGCGATACTGCCTACCCCTGTCATGTCGCCGCTCACGTCAGCAGTGCCGTTGAAACTCTGCCCCCACAGCCTGCGGGCCGTCTCAAGCTTGGTGGCTGAGGCTACGTTGTCGGATGTATTGGCAATCCGCCGCCATCCGGGAGAATAGTCGCTGCCGTGGTTACGGTACACAAATACCGCGTGTGTCGTCGAACGGTTGCTGGAAGTTGGAGAAGTGGTGATGCGTATGGTGTAGGCCGTAGAGGTGCCATTGGGGTTGCTGAATACCTCGATTACAGCCCCCGCAAGCTGTATGTTGCCGAGTCCCGTATCGGTGATTGTATCATTATTCGCATATGTCCATGTGCATTTTATCGCCCATGCACGCCGACGGAATGCGCCGAGCGCGGTGAGTTTCTCAACAAATTGCGCGGTAGTGATATTAGCGGCTGCCGTGCCGCATCTGAACTCAATCTGATTCCCCGCATATGCGTAGTTGATCCCCTGCACTCCGTCCAGCAGGTCTGCATTGAGATTGGTGACACACGTAGTCGACAATACGGTCAGCGGAGCTGTCCCGGTGGCTATGGTACTGATGTAGCGACTTGCGCTTACCGAAAGCCGGTTGACTGTGAACACCTTTTTGCCTTCACGTCCGTCTACCGTAATAGCTGCGTATTCCGTGCCCTTTTGCCGGAAACTGATTCGGCTGTAATACTCATCATCAGTGTTGTCGAGAATAAGTTTGGAATCAGTGGCGCACTTGATTGTCAGTGCTTGCGTGAACGTCTTCACCCCGCTTATCGTCTGCGCCGTGCCAAGCGTCACATAATTTCCCAGAGAGGTCTGCAATGCGGAGATGGCCGTGGCGTTGGCAGAGATTGCCCTGGCGTTGGCGTTGATTTGGGTGTTGGCCGTGCCGAGTGCGGCATTGAGCGTGTCGATGCCGCTGCGAAGTTCCCAGCCGAGGTTGGCCCCGAGGGCGTCGGTGGTGGCGGTGGTGTTCTGCGCGGAGTCCCACGTCTTCATCAGCCCGAACCCCGCCCCCCCGGACGGACCTCCCCCCGACGCGGCAGACTGTCCGCGGGCGCTGACAAAGCCGGGCGACCATATCCCGCCCGAAACCTTCAGCGTGCCGTCAACGTCTTCGAGCGTGACCGAGCCGATGCGGACTTTTCCGTTGATGTGTAGTTTCTCCAGGGGGGTAGTGGTGCCGATGCCTACCTTCCCTTCGCGAATCTTCATCACAGTGGTGCCGGAGACGTTCTGAAAGGAGATTTCACCTCCGCGAAGCATTGACCACTCGCCGGCATCACCGAAGATGATGGTATTGGGCGTACCTGCGGCCACGGTCATCACATTGCGGTTGCTGCCGTTGATGGTGCGCTGTATTGCTTTGCTCAGAAGAAGGGTGCCCGGCAATACCGTATTGCCCGACGCATCGAGCAGAGTGAGGGTGCGTCTGACGGTGGTGTACGCCCCGCTGTATTGGCGCACGTAGATAGGCTCGTTGCCGTCATCGGCTGTGGCCATCTCCATCCATCCGGCGTTTGATTCCGCTGCCCCCGCCGCTATACGTGCGTAGTCGTTCCCCCCGACAGTAAAGCGTATCTGCCGGATTGCGGTGCCGCTGTTTTTGAAGAGTATGTCTCCCCCCGCATGGAAGATGGGGTTGTCCTTGTAGGTGAATCGGTCCGAAGATACGGCAAGGTTATCAGTCACTTCCCATGGAGCGCTGCCCCATCCTATGTATATGAATGAGGGGGTATTGTTATTCGACATCGAACCGATTCCGAAGTGCCGCGTGCCGGCATTCTTTTCAAAGAAACTCACACCGAGAGCATTGCCGCCATTCGGATGGTCGTTATGCCGGAAGTTGATATGTGCCGACTGGAATGTCTTGGCAGCTGTGATGGTCTGCTCAGTGCCGAGGGTCACATACTGCGAATGGGTATGCGTGTCGAGTCTGTCGCTAAGCGCACTGACAGTACCCGAAAGCGTGACGACCGTGTTGCCAAGCTCCGTGACGGCAGACTGATTGGAGAGCGCAAGGTCGCGTATCTCCTTGCCAAGCGAGGCCGAGAGCGCGTCAGTCGTCTTTATGGCCGTATTCCACGAAGTGTCGGTATACAGTCCGAACCCCGCGCCCCCCGGGCCGGCGCCCGACGTCCCGGCCCGCCCCCGCGCCGACAGGAAATCCACGGAGAAGATACCCTTTGTCACCTCAAGCGCCTGCACCTTGGAGGCGGGAGCCGACCAGGGAAGAATCCCCTCCTCGCCGTATGGATGGATATATTTGTGTAGAAGCGCCAAAGTATTCGTCAGACCGGCCACCTGCTCCTGAAGAGTGAGCAACTCCCCGACGGGACGGTAGGCGCCCGAAGAGGAGACACCCTTGGACTCCCCCTTCCCCTGCTTCGTTTTGCGTATGATCTTTACGGGTATCATTTCCAGATCTCTTTTAGTTTCAGTCTTGCGGATGCTTCAATAAGATTTCTTCCTATCCCCTCCACGAAATAAGTTTTCCCGGGGCGCGCCGGATGCGTGTAATGATGGAACGCGCTTACATTTGCAGTTGTGTCGACCACACTCTGCTCCATCTCCATCAGCGGCGCGTGCAGCTCGGCGTAACAACTGTCTACATATCCCTGCTCCGGCTTCACCATAGCCCCCCTGTTGTGGTCGTAGATCGCGGTCAGACCGAGACCCGTCGCCACATCCGCCGGAGTGGAGAGCAGAAGCGAGTCGCGCACGCCAAGCTCCTCTCGCTCCCCCGCAGTCAGGGCGCTGACTATGCGGAAGGTGATGTCATCCTTGCGGTTGACGTAGCGCTCGTCAGTATCACTCATGTATACGAGGTCGCTGTCCGACAAGGGCTCAAGCCCCGCGTTGTCGCTGACCAGCGAGATGGAGAGATCCTTAAGCTGAATGTTGCTGACGTGCGAGAGCAACGGAATCGAGGTCGAGGTCCATTTCTCACGGCGGAACCAGGTGCGGTGTCTGCGTGTGATCTCGTCCCACATGGTATTCACCGGACCGAGGATCATGAAGCGCACCTTTCCGCTCAGTTTGTCGCGCCGACGGATCGGAATGGCCGTTCCCTCGGTGTCGAGGCCAAGGGTGTAGTCGATATTGTTCTGGATCTCGAACTCCGTGCCTACCAGTTTGTCGCCTATCTTAGGATCGAAACCTATGGTGAAGCACTGCGCGTAATATTCGTCATCATTGGCGCACTGTGAGCGCTCCTTGAACGTTTTCCAGACGAAATCATGCGGGCGGCCGTCGACTCCCTCCTCCACACAGCATTTGTTGCCGATCACCAGCATACAGGCCACAGCCGCGACCTTTGAGATTTTGTCGGAGGAATCCCCGATGGCGGAGTATTTGAACTCATGGCTCTGCGGCCACTCGTCGGTGAAGGGTTGCAGACACATTATGCTGTCGGGATCCCACACGGCATGATTGGCCGGAGAATCGGATTTAAAGAACTGCTGGGTGTAATATCTTCCGTAATCCTCGTCGCGTGTGTCGACGGGGGTGATGGCAAGGATTCCCATCGTATCCTCCCTCATCGCTTTGTAGGTGGCCGAGAATCTCGCGCGGGGGTTGAGCACGATCTTGCCGGAGATTACGATGTAGTTGACGGCAGACTCATCCGCCGGAGAATAGACTCCACCGCTGGCGGCTCCCGTATATTCGGCCACGGGCGCGGCGTTCAGAAGATCCCGGTCGGTCGGTCTGGCTCCGCTCTCTGTGTCGTTGCCGTTGCCGTTCACGCTGATGGTGAGCGTATCGCTCATGTCGATTTTTGCCGTCAGGGAGTTGTCGGAGCGGTCTGCTTTCCATTTCACTTTCCCCCAGGCGACGAGTCCGGCGGTGATGTGCGACGTCATCCAGTTCGGGAGCCCCTGTTGTCTGGCATTGTCGCGACAGAGAGCCTCCACCAGGTTCATGCCGTAGCCGTAGCGGAATTTCCATGAGGGGTGATCCTTTACCCTGATGAACCAGTCAGTCTGACTGGCGTTGGCGTATTCAGTGCGGTTCCCCGCCACCATAACCCGGAACGCCTTGGCGGCCTCCGTCAGGTCGTTGTCGTCATGCTCGGCGCTGTACTCGCGCATATAGAGCTGCCTGGCCGTGTAGGGGGATGTCAGGCTCGCGGAGTCCAGCGGACTCTCCACAAGCTCGTCGGCCCCCTCGGTCTCGCAGTTGAGTATTATCTGGTTGTAGATCTCTCCATAGCTGATCTGTGTGTCGGTGTCGACGGCGTTGGAATTGGCAAAGGCCAGACTCTTGCGAGTGAGAGTCTTCTCGGTCCCCTTGATCAGGTCGTGCCATTTGATCGAGGCGTTGCCGAGCACCGTCTCCCACGAGAAGAGATAGAGGTCCAGCCCATCCTGCACAAGCTGCAGATTCAGATATTTCAGAATCTCCAGAAGCACGTCTTCCTGAGTCCACACCTCATCCTCGTCTCCCCCGAGGAACAGAAGCTCCGAGATGGAGATTCCGGAGAGCAGCTTATAGTCTTTTGTCGATGATATCGACTTGCTCCCGTCGTACCAGAGGCGATAGCCGGAGGTGCCGGAGAGAGCGAGATTCCCGCACGCCCCGCCCAGAATCGAGGTCACTATCGTATGCATGGAGCGCATGGCGGCCGATGATTTGAACGTGGAGTAGTCGACACCCGACGATCCGACATCCCCGTATTTCGAGAACTGCAGGGCCGAGAGAGCATCGATGCAGGAGATTTCGAGATCATCCCAGACCTCGTTGTAAGGCTGGGAATATGCCTGCGGAGTGACGTAGCCGGCAAACACGCATTTGCCCCCTTTGAAGATATTGACCGCCGCATCCCTTGCCGATGCGCAAAAGAGATCCGGGATGACGTCGCGCACAAGCAGACGTATGGAAGCCTCCGAGCGCAGAAGATGATCCTGGCATCCGTTGACGCTGCTCGTTATCTCGACCGGGTCGCCCGCGAACACTACGCCGCTCCCCGCTCCGCCGATCTCGATGTCGGGGGTGCGGGAAGCGTTGGTGACAATATGGAGCGCCACCGTCTCGCCCAGTCGGTTGAGGAATTCTCCGTGTAGGTACATGCGTTATATCGTATCAGATTATTATGTTGGTCTTCCTGCCGCTCTTGCTCCCGATGCGGGTCTCGTTGGCTATCACCCCCACCAGCTTGCGCCCGTCGATCTCGAATCTCACGGTGGCGCCGTTGAGGCTGTTGGCTCCATGCAGCGCTCCGCGCAGATCGGCAACGGATGGTTTCACCACATTCAGCTCCGGAGCGCCGACTCCTCTTACCGTGCCTTTGCCGTCGAGGAGGTTGAAGAGGCGGCGCTGCTGCTGATTGTTCAGTATCATCTCTCCGGAGTTCACACGCGCCAGGAGCTTGTCGCCGCTCGGAGAGCCTCCCCCTACGATACCTCCCGTCGCGAATGACCCGACGAGGGCCAGAGCCCCAGCCACCGCCGCTATGCCTGCAGCGATGGCCACGAGATTGAACGGGAAGGCCAGCTTGGCGCCGCTTGCAGTAGCTCCCGCCACCGCTTCCCCCGATTTCGCGGCGGTGTTGGCCACTGCCGCCCCGGTGTTGGCCATGGTCGCTCCGGTGTTGGCGGCGACGTCTGCCGTCCCCTGCTCCGTGGCGGCATTCTCCATGCTCTTGGCCAGCGTGAGAGCATGCGTGGCGCCCGTCATCGTGTCGATCATGTCGATTACCTTACGGATTCCCTCGAAGATCTGCAGGAATCCGTCTACAAGACCGGAGAGCCGCTCCCATGCGTTGGCGTTGTCATCAAGCGCACCCGAGAGAGTCTTCACGCCTCCGGCCACACCTTTGACATTGTTCCACGCCTCACCCATAGCATCCCCCCAGTCTTTACCCTCGGCCCCCGCATTGCGTATGGCGTCGGCCTTTTTCTCCCAGAGAGCTATCTGGCGGTTGAGACTGGCGGCCTCCTCGACCGATGCGTTATCAAGTTCCTCCTGAAGACAGGTTATATTGGAGGTGATTTCCTTAAGCGTTTTCGCCTCTTTGTTCAGGCTTTTGTTTGACTCTTTGCCAGGTCTGCCGGCATTTCGCAGAGCTTCGGCCATAGCTTCATACTGCTCTATCTGGCGGTTGATTTCCGGGGCTTTGTCCTTCGTGGCGGTCTGAAGCTGATCGTTGAGCACGCTTAGATTGTCGGTCACCTCCTTGAGGGTCGCGGCATGCTCATGCCATTTCGCCCCTGTTTTTTCGGTCTCCACACCTGCGTTGCGTATCGCGTCGGCCTCCTTCTCGAAAACTTGTTTCTGTTGATTGATCAGCACAGCGCTTTCGATGGTGGCATCCTGCAGCTTCTTGTTGAGTATGTCGATATTGTCCTGATACTGCCGCAATGTCTCGGGAGCCTTGGTCCACACCGGTTCGTTCTTGCCGGTGCCGCTCTTGCCGTTCTTGCCGGAGCCTCCCGACGTCCCCCGGGGAGCATTCGGATTGGTCTTCGAGCCCATGACCGGCATCTTGATCGCTGCACGTTCTTTGGCCGCATCGTCGAGCTGCTTCTGGAGGGCGGCGCGCTTCTTGCGCTCGTCTGCGATCAGAGTATTGGCGCGTTCAAGATCAGATGGCAGCTCTACGATCTCCGACGCGAGGTAGGCCATCCCATTAGGGGCGGTGGCCATGGTGGATTTGCGCTGAGTCTTTTTGGCTGTACTGTATTTCCTGGCGTTGCCGTATTCATCGTAAGCAATATCATGTATGGTCTGATCCTTGGCGGCTATCTGGTCGGCCAACCGGCGCGTGCGCGCCTCGATTATCATCTGCTTGCAATATGCCTCGCTGTTGGCCACAAGAGTCTTGTACCAGTCCTGTACGGAGGAGAAGTAGCCCATCGTCGTGCCATATGTGGAGTTCAGACGGTTGACGGTGGAGATCTCCTCCTGCTGTGTCCCCTTGAAGTTCTTGAGCATGGCGATCTCCTGAGTGAGCTTCGACCGCAGATCTTCAAACGTGGATGCTTCGCGCCGACGCATCTCTTCAAGCTTCTCCCCCTCCTCTTTCGCTCTGCGCTCGGCATCGGCCAGGCGGTCGGTGGCGTCGGTGGCCTCATCCGATTTCGAGGTCAGGTAACTGACGGCCTCCACAATCGCCCATATCGCGAGTCCTATGCCGGTAGCCGCCAGCATTCCGCGCAGAGCCACGGAGAGAGTCGTGGCGCCTGCCGACGCCCCCTTGAATCCGGCTGTGAGTGTCCGGAGCACCGCCGTTGTCGTGATGGCCGTGCGATGATACAGCACCGTGCCTGCAGTCAGTATCCCCTGCCACAGCACTGCCGCTTTCTGGCTCACGTTCAGAGCCGCGAGTCCATGGGCAAGAATCACGACACTCGACGCTGAGGTCAGCACCGCAGAAGAGAAGTTGATCACGGGAGTGGCCTGCGCGGCGAGCGCCGCGACGCCGTCGGTCAGTTCCGCGAATTTGTTTTTCATCAGCTGGGTGGCCGCATCCCCGATGCTTGCCATCTCGGAAAAGGCTGCGTCCATCGTGCCGGCGCTCCCCTTCATCGCCGCTACGTTCTCGGAGAATTTGCCCGCGAGCTCACCCTGCAGCGGAACGAGGGCGCGCAGTGATTCGGCAGACCCGAACAGCTTGCCGTACACCTCCTGCTCCAGCACGCCGGAGGCTGCGGAGTAAGCCTTGATGCTCCTGTCGAGTGATTGAAGGAACGCCTCGAATCCTCCGGAGGCCTTGATGGCGGCGGCGTCGAACTGAATCCCCATCTCTGCCGCCATCTTGGTGGCCTCGCTGCTCGGCTTGACCAGTGCCGTGAAGATCGCGGCAAGCTGCGTGCCGACCTCCGCCGTGTTGCCCGATACCCCCGTCAGCGTGGCGAAGGATGCCATCAGCTCATCGATGCTCACCCCTAATGTGGCGGCGGTACCCGTCACTTGCGGCAGTGCGTCGGAGAGCTGCTCGAACGAGGTCACTCCGTTCTTGGCGGTCAGCTGGATCTTGTCCTGAATGGCGCCGGCGGCATTCCATTCGAGGCCGTAGTTCTTGATCACGGTCGAGGTCACGCCGACCACTTTGTTCAGGTCGGCTATGCCGCCGGTGGCCGAGCGCGCGGAATCGCGCAGGAAGGATATCCAGTCATCCTCAGGCACTCCGTTGGAGATCACCTGATACAGGCCGTTGGCAAGAAGATCACGCGTTACGGGGACCTCCCTGGCAAGCTCGGACACCTGCCCTTTCAGCTTTGCGAAATCCCCGGCTCCTTTGCCGGCCATCGTGTTGGCGGCCTTCATGGCGGCGGAGAAGGTGGAGTAGTCCTGCGTCAGATTGCCGAGTGTGGAACTAAGCTGGGAGAAGGAATTTGCGAAGGCCTGTACGCTATTGGACAAAGAGGATAATGTCAGAACTTTTTGCTGAAAGCTATCCGTTACCCTCAAAGTCTCTCTCATGGCACAGCGTAGACCTTCGGCGTCTACGGTCAACCTCCGTAGTCCGTCTGAGCCTCGGGATATGACAAAATTAATTCCTACGGTCCGTTGTGCCATTTTTGTTTGTTTTTTACGTTATACAGATAAAATAGTTCGCGCATGGAAACTTTTCAGACAATCCTGGGCATATCACTGGGAGTGATAATCTCACTCCTGGGGATTGGATCATTAATGGGCATTTGTAAAATGTATAAGGAGGATGTAAAGGCGATGAAAGATCCCCGAAAACTGGAAATCTCAATCACGGTTGAGGAATCCCCTCTATCCTCCTCAGCATCTCCTCGGCCCGCGCCCGACGCTGCTCAATCGTCAGATCATCACGCTCCGGCTTCTCCGGATTCTCCTTGTCCCACGGAAGGGGAATCAGCTTCTTCGGGGGAATCGGCTTCTTGACGTGGGGGGAAATGGTTATCGAGGCCAACATGCGCATGCGTTCCCAGTTGTCGCGGTTTTCTCCTTCGCGCATATCCGACCACGCATGGCATATGGCCTCGAATTCCTCACAGTAGCACCGGCAGAAATCATCGAGGCTCATGCCGATGCACCCTATGGCCACGCCTAAGAGCTCGCGGATGCCGGCTGACTTTTTTTTTCGACTTCATCCTCATCGGCCACAGGGGCCATGATCGAGCGCTGCCACCCGGCCATGTCTTCGGGAGTCACGCGGTCGGCGAAGTCCATCAGGGAGAGGTTGAATTCCTTTCCCTCGCGATGGCAGGCCGACGCGACGCAGCAGTAGAGGTAGACGCAGAGTTCCGAAACGCTCCCGGAGTCGATTTCCGTCACCTCTTTGCCAGTCTCTTTTTTGAACCGGAGCATGGCTCCCATGGAGGGAGAGCAAGGATACTGCTCTCCGTTTATCGGTATGTTCATGTTCATGCGGAGGGAGTCGTTTCAGTGATTGCAGATTCGTCAAGGGTATCGGGAGCGCCGTCGTTCTCAAGCGTCACGCTGTAGGTGGAGTCGTCGTTGGCGGGATCCGTGCGCTCAAGGCTTGTGATGACGCACTTGCCGACGAGATAGGGCCTGGCGGAATCCCCGCGCTCCATGCACTTCACGGTGATGCTCTCTCCGGCTTTCCACGCTTTGAAGAAAGCCTTGAAACCCGATTCTGTCTCGCCGTAGAACACGAGGCCCTCGGATGAGATGGTATACGAAAGCCCGATGACTCCCTTCCCTTTGAAGAGTGCCTTTGTGATGGGAGCCGTGGCCACGGGTTTTACCTGACGCTCTTTTGTCTCGGAAGTCATCGTTGTGGTGTGTGTGGTACAATGGCCGGCCGCTTTGTCTCCTACGTAGAGGAGCATATCGCTGCCGTTGCAGTATCCGGTCTTTGTGGTGGTGGTTGTTGCGGTGGTGGATGTTGCCATATTTCTCAGATTTAAATTCGGTTAAGTAAGTGTTCAGATTTGGACACTTACTTATTATTCGGGGTTATGCGCAGGGTGAACACAAGCCTCTGCACGTATGCGTCGTCGGTCCAGTCTTCGTCGGCGTCGGTAAGCACGCAGGAGCGCATCTCCAGTGATTCACTCCGCGCCGACACTCCGTCGAGAGCTTCCCGCACGAGTTCGGCAATCGCCACACCCTCCCCGTAGTGCTGCGAGATGCACAACACCTCCATGTTGACGGAGTCGTTATGAAGAATACCCTTCTGCCGGGTATCCTCGAACCCCGACCTGCGGTATACGATATAGGGGAGCGTGGCGAAATCCTGCACGACCGGATAAATGTCGTTCACCTTCCCCGCTACCGGGGAATTCATCAGCACCTCACATAGAATCTCCCCTGCGCTCAGTGATGATTTCGGCAATGTGGCTGGCTTAGCTGCATCCATATTTTCTGGCTATTGCGTCTACCTGTAAGTTGATCTCTTTTTGCAGTTCCGCTCCTATCGTGCCCTCGACCTGCATGCGCGTCTTCTCGATGAATCCGTAGCGAGGCATACGTCCCCGGTAGCGTCTTGACGAGGGAAGCGTCTCGCTCCGTCTGCGTCCGGGGCGTCCGCGCTGTTTCCCGGAGTAGCGGGGAGAGGTCCCGGGTTCGGCCCATTGGAGCACGGGTCTCTCCTTTCCCCGGCGGTTGCGGTGCATGGTGTTTCTCTTGAACTTCAGTCCGGCCGCCGTCACACGGAATCCGGCGTCTCTCTTGAATACCACCAGGCGTACGTTCCGCGTCATCTTTGCGGCGTTGTGCAGCTTCGTCCCCCTAAGGTTCCGGCGGGCCACCTTGCGCACCTTGTTGCCGGTGCGGCGGAAGGCATCCCTGAACACCTTGCGGCGTTGCTTCGGCTCGAACTCCGCGAAGAGTCTGCGCAGCCGGCGGTCGTCGTAGCTGAGGTTCGGGTCCATATCATTCAGAGATTAACGCGCTCGCATATCAGAGTAAGCATGCCGCGGTCGCGGTTGGGGATGATGTTCGTCACGGTGTATTCGTAGCCTCCGAGCTGACGCACACGCCAGTTCTCCTCTACGACGTGGGCGTCGCGGATATTGAATCTCACGGAGTAATCGGGGAAGTGTTCCCCGACCTCGTCGCTCCTGACGCCGGTCAGCTTCACCCTCTCGGCGCGGGCGGTGCCGCGCGCGCGGTAGGTCTGCTCGGTCTCCCCGAAGGAGTTTCGCTTCTGCACCGGCTCAAGAATCTCAATCCTGTATTTCATCTTCCCCGCTTGCATTGTAGTCGGTTTTTACGAGACGTCTGTAAGGCTTCACCAATGCCTGGAGTGAGTCGGGAACCCTGCTCATCGTCGCGGAGCTGACGCTCTCGCGCTGGTTGTACCAGTGGGCGGCGAGCATCATCATCGCGTGGATGAGGGGCGCGGGCAGCCTGCCGGTCTCCGGATCCCGGAGCTCGTCGGCTGTCCGCGCCGTCGAAGTCAGCACTGACACCTCCGCTGTCGCCAGCAGATGCGTCAGATACTCGTCGTCGTCGGCGAAATCGTCGGCGCGGACGTGCTTCTTAAAGAGTTCCAGACTCACTTCAGGCATAACGGCAATCAAACAAACTTACGGTAAAAAAATGGCAGAAAAGAAATTCACTGTCAGGCTTCGGCCACCTTGCCGAGTATGAAGGCCTCGTCGCGCAGGGTCTTTGTGCTGTAATCGGCATTAAGCACGAAGTCGACGCAGTCTTTGCGAGCCTGCGAATAGGGGTCTACTATGAAGCGCAGCGCGCCGAAGAGCCCCATCGGCTGGTAGCGCCAGTCGCCCAGGCCGATGTATTCGTCGCCGGCTCCGGAGCGCAGGCAGTTGGTGGTGTATACGGGCAGACCGCAGAGCAGTCCGTTCTGTATCATCGGGATGTAGATTCCCTTCTCGTTGACGGGGGTGCCTTCGAGAATTGCCTGCATGCTCTTGGTCATGACCCAGCAGAGATGCTCCCCGTCGATGCCGGTCTCCAGGAGCGTCGCCTTCATCCCGGCGTTGAGTTCCTTGAAGGTGGGCACGGCGCTGAGCGCTACGGCGGTGTCAGCTTTGCCGACGAAGGGGCCGACGAGATTCGTCGCGCTGTTCACTTTCTCGGTGCTGAAAATAATCTTGTTCAGAAGCTGACGCAGGGCGCGGGGCATAACCTCGCGGATGATCATCTCAAGCAGGCCGTCTGTCTCGTTGAGCGCCTGGTTGGTGGCCGGAATGGCGATACCGATGCGCTCCGGCTGAGCGAGCATCTTGGAGAAGGGGATCTTCTTGTCGGAAAGAGCCACACCCTCGCCCGCTATCTGGGCCTCGACCATCTCGTAGACGGGCCATACGATGTCTCCCTTGAGACCTGTCGGCATCGGCAGACCTACCTTGTCGAGGATGAACCCCTCTTCGAGAGGCTTGATGATATCCTGGATGTTAAGGGGGATGATGGACCCTTTGGCCACGTCGCTGACCATCATCAGGTCGCGCACGAAGATGATCTCCGTCTTCTGGCCGCTCTTGTAGTTGTCGCGCATCAGGCGGACTGCATCCCGCGCGGCGTTCGGGTTCTTGTCTGCATCGGGAGCGAGGGCCGACTGCATGCGCATGCACACCAGCTGATCCTCCTGGATGAGGGATTCATACTCCAAGGTCTCCGCGTCGGTGCGGAAGCGGTTCTCTCTCTCGCACAGGTCGGCTATCTCATCGATGCGGGCGCAAATCTCCTGATGACGGTTGATCAGGCTGCGCACATTCACTTTTTTCTTGGGTTTGTCCATATGAGGGATTTGGTTAATGGTTATATCTGATCTTGCGTCCGGCGGCCTCGCGCATCTCGCGGATCTGTTCCCGCGCCCCCGGGGATAGCTGCGGATCTTCGCCTGCTGAGCGAAGGGAGTTCACGAAATCGCGGGATTCCACCGAGGTGTCGGTATAGGCTGGATTGTCGGTCAGGGTGAAGTCGTAGATGCCGGTGATTACCTTCACGCGATACGTTACCTTCGCGCGCCCCGATACGCTCTTGACCTCTCTGTCCACGTAGTCGCGGTCGTAGTAGCGGGTGGAGAATGCAAACGAGCATCCGGAGATATCTCCGCGCTTCACCAGCTCAAGCGCCTCGTCGCCGTTCGGGGAGTCGGGAAGCTCCAGCTCGAAGCCCACACCTTTTTCGTCGATGTAATATTTCAGCGTACCCGAACCCTTGTTGCTTCTGCCCAGAAGCGTGTGGCGGTCATGGTACATGGTAAACTTTATGTCGCTGCCATCAAGCAGCTCCTGCGTCACGGCGGAAGGGGCAATGACCTCCCTGATCTCCTCCTCTTCATCGGAGTACATCGGCTCCGAGGGGGTGTTGAAGAGAATGGCGTAGCCCGTAATCGTGCGGCCCGGTTTCTCTCCGTCCGCCTCGCGAAGGTGTATCCCGGCGCCGGGCACGTCGCTGCGGCGCATTGTCACCAGATTCTTATTTCTCATCTCCTTCATCTTGATCATTTTTGTGTTTTTGGGGTTCTGTGTCCTCCTCCTGCGGCTCTGCCGGGAGGGATTCGCCAAGCAGCGTGTCAAGGCTCTTGAGATTGGCCGAGACCATCACCGTGTCGCCTCCCTCCACCGGAGGGAGATTCTCCATGCGGCGCACCTCGTTGACCGTGGAACCCGTCTGAAGCATCTTGGCCCGATAGTCGGCCATCCCCGCCAGATCGCAGGCGTGAAGGCTGCGGGGATTGAAGCGGAAACTGTAGCGGGCGCTCAATGATGGAGACAGGAGTTTCCGGCGGAGCTCCCCTTCAATGTTGCGCAGAAGCGGGGCAAGGGTGTGGCTCAGGAAGGCCATGTTGGCCTGCTCGGCGCTCTTGTAGTTGGTGGCCGTGTCGGAGAATACGAAGCTCGGATGCACTCCGAAAAAACGGCAGATCTCAAGCACTCCGAATTTCCGGCTCTCAAGGAATTGCATATCGGCCGACGTCAGCGATATCTGTTTGAAGCCCACGTCGCCCGGGAGGCTTACTATTCTCTCCCCGTTGCGGAAACGCTCGTCTATGTTGCCGGCGGTCTTCTCCAGCTCCTCGTCCTGATACTCTCCGAAGCCTCTGACGGCATCGCCGCTGTTGCTGACTATGCCGCGCACGTCGCCCCCGTTGAGGAAGCGGTTCAGTGTCTCCGAGTCTCCGGCCTGCGCGATGCCGATGCTCTGGCGGGCGTAGGCCAGCACCGATACCCCGGTCTTGGGACAGGCGCCGGGCAAACCTTTGATGTGGATTATCTCATCCTCGTCGAAGGTGCCGTATATGCCGTTGTTCATGTCGTTGACGGCATAGGTGCCGTTTGTGGTGTCATGCGCCACCGTGCCGACGCCGCAAAGCTTGATCTCGTAAAGTGTGCCCGTCACAGGGCTGTAGCGGGGCACGGCATAGGCGTTGCCGCGCAGAAGAAGCTGCATCACGACCGTGCGCCAGAAGTCGAAGGCGCTCAGCGCCCCCTCCGGCTGCACATTGAGCAGATAATCCATGCGCATGTCGCCGGCATCTACAAACACGCCGTCGCGTGTGCGCTTGAGATACTGCATGGGAAGCGACGCCACGCTCTCCGAGAGAAGCCGCACACAACGGTAGACCGTGGCTATCGTCATCGCATCCCCCTGCGGATAATAAAGTGTGAGCGGGTCGCCCCCCTTCCGTGGAGGAAGAGGGGGCGACCCGCCCGGGGGTGTGGAAGGATTGGAGGTGTTTTCGCGTATGAAAAGCCTTGCTAATCTTTGTCGGAATCCCATGGAATATCAATCAGAAGAACTATGCAAAATTACGCATTTCGCTCCGCTTTTCAAATAGCTGCATTTCAATCGTTCACGCGTTGCTTGCCTTTGCTTTCCTTTGCTTGCTTTTCTCCGCGAAAATGCACTAAAGAGCCTGATTTCTTATTTTTGTTTAATGTTTTAATCTTCGATTCTTTCTTTTGTTTTACCCTGTTCCGTCCCCGCCGCCCGTTCGTAGTCGATAAACTGGCGCATGCACATCAACATCGTGATCACTCCGTCGATCTTCTGGTTGTGCCTGCGCTTTACGGGCTTGCAGTTGTCGAGGTTGTCAATATCAAGCACGGCATTGCCGAAGCAGTAGTAGTTGATCGGATTGTCGTTGATGAATATCCTGCCGGTCTTCGCTCCATGCTCGAAGCTCTCCACCGGAGCGGTAAAGTGGCCGTAGGTCTGACGCAATCCCCTGAGCGTCCCCCATCCCCCTGCCGTGCCGAGCATGTTGACCACCTCAAGACTCTTCCAGGGGTCGTAGCCAATGCCGAGTATGCGCATCCGCTTCGAGAGATACAGCACGTTAATCCACGATCCTGCGGTAGTCTATCACATCCCCCTCCGTGAGGATGAGATGTCCCTTCTCCGCCCAGGCACGATACATCCTTTCGTTCGGATGTCCCTCCAGCGCCCCCTCGGGAAAGAAGTATGCGGTATGAAAGTAGAAATTCTTCTCCCGCCCGTTGTAGATGCCGAAGCTGACGGCGGAGAAGTCGTCGCTCTCCGAGAGGTCTATGGCCACCATGGCGTCGGGCCTCCCTTTGATATCCCCGGGTTCGAGATGACGCGAGATGGCGCGGGCCAGCGTGGAGGGTATCCAGCTGCGCCTCTCGTTCTCGGCAAACACGTTGAGCAGCTTCGTGCGGAAGGCAAGCATAGCCTCGGCTCCGTTGCGCTTCGCCTTCTGCCACTCCTGACGGTAGAAGGCGAGGCTTACGGTCACTCCCATGTGCGGCTGCACTTTCCGCCAGGTCGACTCCTCCCCCTCCGGATCATCGACGTCCGGCTCGAAGATGTGGGCGAATACGGTATCATCCTCGAAGTCCCCCAACAGAAGGGCCTTGTACCCCTGAAGCATCTCGTAGAAGGGGCCGTCGACCACGTCGCTGGCCGTAGTGATGATCACGGTCAGCGGGTTCTCCCTGACTCCCATCGATGTGGTGAGCACCGTGAGAAGCTCATTGTCCCGCGCCTGTGAGAATTCATCCATGATGACCGTACTGGCGTTCAGTCCATCTTTTGTGCGCGCGTTCGCGGTCAGACACTGGGCGAATGCGGTGCGGTCTTTCCGCTTGCTTTTGATCGTCTGCTCGTTGACGGTGTATCTCCGTTCCTTCGGATCCAGCCGACGCATGCACCCGCGTATGACGTCGAAGCATTTCTTCGCCTGGTCGTTGGAATTCGCTCCGGTGTAGCTCTCGGCATTGGCGTCCCCGAACAGGAGATCATCTATCGCGAGTGATGCCGACGAGGTGGTCTTCGAGTATTTTCTCGGCACGAAGAGCAGCGCCTCTTTCGTCACCCGGCTCCCTTCGTGCCAGAAGCCGTAGATGCTGGCGAACTGAAAGGTCTGCACCGGGGTGAGGCTGTAGCGTTGCATCCCGCTTTTGCCCGGAAAGTGGAGATGCTCGTAGAGCGTAAAGAAGCGGCGCACCTCCGTCACGTTGATTCCGTAGCGGTCGGCGAGCCGCAGAAACCTGTACACGGCAAGCTGCTCGAACAGGTTGTGTCCCTCCGGGTCCCCCGCCACCGCACGCACGTAGGCATCGAGGCGACCGTCGACCTCCCCAAGTCGCTACTCCCCGATGTCGAGCCCCCCTAATGTGGCGCTTATCTCTCTCTTGCGTTGCCGCAGATGGATCTTCTCTTCGTCTGTCATTCCTCGGCCTCCCCCCGCTTTACGATTACTGATTTTTTCCGCCCGGCGTTCTTGACCTTCTTGGTCAGCTCGATCAGCGGGTCATCGTCGTCGGTGCCGGTCAGCTCCTCGGATGTCAGTCCGAGAGCCTTCATCTGGCGCGTGACGGAATCCTGGGCATCTTTCAGAATCTTGAATACGGGGTGCGGGGCGAGCGTTTCGTTGCCGTAGCGGGTCTTGACCTTGATGGTGGTGCATTCGAGAGTGTCGATTTCGCTGTTGGCCAGATCAAGGGTCCGCAGGGCGCCGGCCAGCGACAACACCTGTGATCCGAGACTCTTGCTGTACTTGCCCGCTCCCTTGAGCGCTTTTTCAATATCTTTTTTGTATTCGGCAATTGATTTGGTCATTATTATGAAGTTTTTAGGGGTTTTGCTTAATTTCAAAAAATCGCTTACGCTTTTACGAAGGTGGGTGCGAGGCTTGGAGCGACCCCTCCCCCTCCCGAAAAACACCCCCCGGGGGCTCCCTCTCCCCCTCCCCGAAGAAGCGCCTCCGGATTTCCGCCTGCTGCTCGTCGTGCCGCCGGCGCGTGGCAGTTCTTCCGCTGCGTCCCATCTCTACGTGGGTCCGCACATGGCAGTTGTGGCAGAGCGCTCTCAGATTCGAGGGGGCAAACATCCTTGTCTGTCTGTCGCTCCACGTCACCCCATCCTCCACGGGGCGGATGTGATGCACCTCCGTCGCGGCGCTGACGTAACCCTCCTGTGCGCATCGCTCGCACAAGGGGTGCGCGGTCAGCACGCTCCGGCGGAGCCTCAGCCACCTCGTCGAGGCTATCCATCTGCGATACTGCGCATCCTTAGCCATACTCCTCCATCTTTGATTTCAGCCGGATCAGCAACTCCGTCTGACTGATACCTTTGTTGCTTAGAGCCTCGGCCATCCGTTCATCGACCGTGCCTCGCGCGATCAGCCGCTG
The DNA here is from genome assembly GCA_002491945.1 of Porphyromonadaceae bacterium UBA7141. Taxonomy (GTDB): domain Bacteria; phylum Bacteroidota; class Bacteroidia; order Bacteroidales; family Muribaculaceae; genus Lepagella. The sequence goes on along the minus strand of DKWX01000046.1, from coordinate 18,673 downwards.
CACCGTCACCGGTCTCTGCTGTCCCTGTCGGTGAAGTCGTGCGTTCGCCTGCTGGTAGAGTTCGAGGTTCCATCCGGTGCTGAACCATACGATCCTGTGTCCCCCCGCCTGCATGTTGAGTCCGAACGCCGTCGAGGCGGGATGAGCCAATAGCAGACGAATCTTCCCCGCGTTCCAGTCCTCCAGGTCCAAGGCTCCCTGGTAATGCCGCGGGTTCAGGGCCGCGAAGCGCGACATGATCCGGTCAAGGTCGTGGGTGTATTGGTAGAAGCAGAGCAGCGGCGATTCATCGGCCTCCAGTATCTCTCCCAATGCCTGCAGCTTTTCATCATGGATCTTGGCCACACTCCCGTCGTCGGTATAGATCGCCCCGTTGGCATACTGCGCGAGCTTCCCCGTCAGAGCCGCCGCGGAGGCCGCCGTCACGGCCCTGACATCTCCTCCCGCCTCGCGAAGCACCTCGGCCACCTTGTCGCGCTCGAACTTCCGGTAACCGCGCGCCACGCTCTCGGGCAATGCCACCGGCACATCCTCCTCAAGCATCGCGGGGAGCCGGAGCCAGTCCTCGGCGCGCATCGTCAGAGCGATATCCGATATCAGCTCCATAATCTCCTCCTCGGCTCCTGCCTTGGGCGTCATCCGGATGATGATGTTGTTGTGCTCCACGCAGTTGAACCAGCGTTTCCGGTAATGCGTCACGAAGCGCCCCAGCCGCTCTCCTCCGTCAATGCAGTACACCTGGCCCCACAGATCCCCAAGCCCGTTGGGAGTCGGTGTCCCCGTCAGTCCTACCACGCGCTGCGCCGACGGCAAAAGCCTCCGCATGGCCTTGAAGCGTAGCGACCGATGATTCTTGAAGCTCGTCAGCTCGTCGATCACCACCATGTCGAAGCCGCGCTTCATGCGCCGCATCTCCTCTTCGAGCCACACCACCGAGTCGCGACCTGTCACCCACACGTCCCCCTCCTTCTCAAGCTCCTCGCGGCGACGCTTCGGTGTGCCGGCCACCACGCGCACGCGCAGCCCGGAGAGGTGATCCCACTTCTCCGCCTCTGTGCTCCATGTGGACTCGGCCACCTTCTTAGGGGCCACCACAAGCACCCGCTCCACCTCCCCGTGAAGTATCAGCCGCATCACTGCCGTCAGCGTCACCACCGATTTCCCCAGTCCCATATCCAGGAAAAGCAGACACCTCGGGTGGGTCTCCACCCATCCGATTGCCCTGCTCTGATATCCATGCGCTTTGAATTTCATATTATCGCTGTCCTATGTTTTCTGTTGTCTGTAGTCCCCGACTATCTCCTCCGCCTTCGCCCGGCTGTCGCATAGCCTGACGCGAAATCCCATCGTGCGCAGCTGCTGCATCCGGTGGCTCTGGAGAGGCGTCGGGTTGCAGCCCGCCGACTTCACCTCCACCCATATCATCTTCCCTCCGGGAAAAAGCAACAGTCTGTCCGGGTATCCCGTGGAGGTCCCGGAGGAATACTTCAGCGGTATTCCTCCGGCCCCCCGTACGAGATGGCAGAGATAACTCTCGATAGCCTTCTCCGATTCCTCGGAGTTGCGGCTCAGGTTCCTCCCCTTCATGTGTCGCCCCGTCGTTTTTTAGATTCATACCGCGCCCGTGAGTATTTGCGGTCTTGCTCCCGGCGCTTCTCTAAGTTCTCTTTTGCCACCTGCCGTTGCGCCTCTGCGCGCGTCAGCCAGTAGTTGCCGCTGGCAAAGCGCTCGTCGTCGAAGGGACTGCCGGTCTCTATGACCTTCTGGACCAATTGTGATTCATTGTGCCAGATTGTATAATAGCGCGTATATTTTCGGGCTCTCTTCCTTAATCCCATAGCGTTTAAGATTATGACCCCGGAGGCGATATATCCCCCGGGGTGCGGTTGATTATTTTATATCCGGAGTCATCCCCTTGATTTTGGGTGTCGCAATATCAAGGGGATATTGGTAATATCCGTTCGTCTGTCCCCGTCATAGACTGTATTGTCCTCCATGTGCTGATAGCCGTGGATGTGGGGCTTTTTCTGGAGTTCGTGCCAGCAATCGCCGCAAAGCACCCTCATGTTCTCCGCCTTGTTGCGGTCGGGAGTCCCGGCAGGAAGCGTATGGTGGATATGGCAGCTCTTGTCGACAGGCTTGCCGCAGACCTCGCAGCGGTTGTCGGCCATTTCCAGTCGCAGGTTGCGCTGGGAATTGCGGTAATTGTTTCGGTTTTTGTCTCTGCGAATCACTCTGATCGGCGCGCGGCTTATCCAGATGTTGATGCCGAATAGTTTTAATCTTTTCATTGCTTGTTGAGTTTCTAAAGTTAAATCAGATGCCCTCAAACTCTGAGTATGTTCTGATAGAGATTCCGGCCTTCTCGATAAGGGTTTCAATGTCCTCGCCTGTGGAGGCCGAAACCCGCAACAATGTATTTGCTGTCACTAACATGATCGCCTGCATCCCGATTTCAAGAGGCACATTCTCCTTGGAAAGGGGTTCTATCATTTTATTCGCTGTATTCAGAATCTCTTCCCATAACTCCGGAGTCACGGTCGCAAAGGTGTATTTCTTCATTTCGCTTCCTCCTTTCTTTTGATGTCATCCCCGCTCACGGATATGAAGTTGTTGCTGATGAGGGCATCCTCCATGGCGCGCGCCTGAGCGTCGAGAGCGTTCAGCATAGTGATTGTGCACGTTAATGTGCTGAATATCGCCGTTGCGATATATCCCATGAATTTCTTGTACATGTTGTTTGTCGTTTTTTACTTGTGTTTTTAATGTTACTTCTTGTGTTCCGGGGCACCTGAATCCCGGGGTTTCGGGACGTAGCCGGTTACCGAGTTACCGAGATTTCTCTATTACGCGTATACGTGCGCATTTTAGGTGTATTAATGCAAAATGCATATGTTTTTGAGTCGTATTAAGAAATTTTCGGTAACCAACACAAAAAAATCGGGATAAAGAATTGATTATAAATCCTCTAATGGGTTACCGAGCACTCCGGTAACCGTCGGTAACCCGT
>DKWX01000046.1:0-15367 GCA_002491945.1 Porphyromonadaceae bacterium UBA7141 | reverse complement strand
CCGTCGGTAACCCGTTGCCAGGTTTTTTGGCATCCATAAATCTTATTCTTTTTGTTTCCGATATTCTTCCACTTCCCCTCGAGGGAGTTCAGATACTGTCCGATCTCGCGCGACCGCGCCATGTATTCACGCTCCGTCCGCTTCATCCGGAAAAGCTCCTGAAGAATCTCCGCCACAGTCACATACTCTCGCGGCTTGAACCCGAACGGATCCTCTGTCCCCTCGTCGGCAGTCGGGCGCATCGCGTATTGATCAAGCCACTGAAACCGCTCCCCCTGGGAGTAGTTGATCTCCCACCCCGACGGCAACGGAAGATCAAGAAATCTGTCTACCTCCGGGAAGAGTGAGTTCTGCTTGTCGAGGTTGTGGGCGTCCTGAGTCTTGCGGGCTTCGGCTGTCAAACGGTCGCCGAGCCAAAGCGGATACCCCTCTCTGTAGTAGTGCATCGCTTCTGCCCAGAGCTGATCGCGACAGCGTGTCACGTATTCGCGCACCGGCTCCTCTGCCTTCCTAAGATTCGGGTCAATCTCTACGACCGGACTGCGGCGGTTTCCCGTCGTGATCCCGCGCAGAAACAGTTCTTCGTTCGTGGTGCCCACAAGCACACACTGTCTCGGCCTCCATTCCTCTTTGCGCCCGTAGGCGGGACGGTAGCGGTCCTCCTGGCGGGAAATGAAGCTTTTCAGCTGCTCCACGGCACTGCGCTTCACGCCGATCAGCTCCCCCATCTCCACAATCCATTTCCCCTGCACGGATTCCATACCCTCCTTCCCTTCTATCGTCACCACGGAGTCGGAGAACCATTCGCCACCCATGATCGAGAAGAGCGACGACTTGCCGCACCCTTCCGGGCCGCGAAGGATCAGGAAGTAATCGAATTTCACACCCGGTTCCCACACCCTGGCACACGCCCCCACGAAGAAGAGCTTCGCCAGCTCACGGTTTAGCTCCGTAGGCTCCGCCCCGAGCACATCGGTGAAGAGCAGCGGAAGCCGCACCTCTCCGTCCCACTCAAGGCTGCCAAGGTAGTCTCGCACCGTGTGCGACCCGTTCTCGTTGGCCACGGCCACCAGTGCGTCGTCCACCTTCTGCGCCCCGTTTATCCCGTATTCACGGTCGAGGAAGGCGCGGAGCAGTGTGTCGTCGTTGTTGGTCCACATCCGGGAACTCCTTCTCCAGGGGAGCTCGCCCACTACGAGAATCTGTCCGGTGAAGTCATCGAGCCGCATCTTTCCCTTGAGGCGGGGGTCGCCGCTGATCACGGTGATGCAGTTGGTGATCGTGGTCTTTATCGTGCCGTCTTTCTGAGGCTTCAGCTTCTTGGCGCGAACGCGGTCCCAGGCTTCTCGTTCCTTGTCGCGCTCTTCGCGTTTACGGTCGCGCTCCTCCTCGTCGAGTCCCTCGGATTCGTCGGCCTCATCAAGGTCATAGTCGGCGAATTCCGCCTCGGCGGCTTCTCTCCGTTCATCCATCAGGCGCAGCTTCACGGCAGGGTCATCCATGGCCATCTGCTCCATCGCCTTGTAGGAGGGGAGCCGGTCACTCCTCCCTCCGCGCATGTCGGTCTCGCGGTCCATGTGCCCGAAGAGGTGCGTGCGCACGAGATCCCAGGAGTTCAGCAGCCGTCCGCACGCGGGGTCGGTGGAATGGAAGGAGTAGAGGAATTTCCCACCCTCCAGCACCCAGGCGCCTCCGGTCGTGGAGCCCCCGGTGTGCGTGAAGCGTCGGCTCCCGTGGGGGGTGTAGGTGTCGGCAAGGAATGTGGATATCGCTCCGTAGATGTCGTAGCATCTGCAGAAGGCTCCGATCAATCCCTTTTTTTCTGTCGGGTCCTCCTGGCGCGAAGTGCGCAGCGGCAATGTTCGTCCGGCACGTCGCTCCGCTCCATTCGTGTCGCGCTTCGCATCCTCCTCCGCATATTCGGGAGCGAAGAGTCCGGATGCCGCCTCGTCGGGAGCCAGGGGCCAGCTGCTCATGTCGCGCCAGTCGGCATACGTGCCTAACACCGCGTCGACGTCAAGGCCGTCGCCCGAGCCGGTCTCCCAGACGTACGGAGCACCCTTCGAACGGCTCCCCCAGAACATCAGGCGGCAAGGCTCGAATGTCGAGCGGTCGATTCCGTCGAATCCTATGCGCTCCGCCATCCGTCGGGCCGTGGCTCCGTACTCGTCGGGTGTCATCGGTCTGTCGGCCGGAATCACGATGCGCACTCTCCAGGAGGCATCCGTGTGCTTGTGGGTGGAATGCACGGCCCATGCGCGCCCCTCCAGCGCCCGACGCACATCGGCAAGCCGTGCCTTGGAGAAGGTGTCGTAGTCGAGCGTGATGAGTGAACGCGTCTCCACATTCCCTGCACGCCGGATCCCGTCGCGCAGGCGCCCGCCGACGAATCCCCCGACATCCTTGATGTCCGTCTGCCTGTCGCGGCTCATTGCGCGATATTCGCTCGCGGTCTCCGAGGTCTCTGTGATGTTGCCAAGGCGCTGCAGGAATTCCTCCCATGTCAGCTCTTCATTGTGCCATCGGCGCGAGAGCCGGCTGCTTGCCGTGGCTATCTGTAGTTTTTCCATTCTGTGTGTGTGTTGTCGTTTGCTATGCAGGAGGGGATTGATGCCGGAGGAGGTCTCCCCCTCCCCCGGTTTCGTTCTGCCGTCGGATGTCTCAGAGATCGTCGAGCTCGTCTTCATCCGGCTCAAGGTCGTAGCCGTCGAAGTCTTTCGTATGGTCGGGATCGCCTCCCAGGCGATCCCCGTCGGCATACTTCATCACCACGTTCAGCCCGGCTCCCACACCTTTCGAACCCTTGTCGAACCCGAAGAAGTCAATCGCCACAAGACCCCAGCATCCGGAATAGATCTCTTTGGGATCCACGCGCTCCTTGAGCCGGTTCAGCGTGGGGACCGGCGCCTTCGAGCTGGCGCTGATAAACATCGTCCCCTCGTAAGCCGCGTCTGCAGAGTCGCGGTCCGTGTCCCCGTCTTTGAGCGGATACTTGAAGTTGCTGCTCTTTGTGTTGGGCTTCGTCCCTTTCCATATTTTTGTCACCCCTTCGTTCACTGCCGCGTCGATCGCTTTGCGGATGGCCGAGATGGTCTCGGTGTCCTCTTTCGGTATGATGCAGCTGACGCTGTATTTCGGCTCGTTCCCCTCCTTGCCGGCCCAGGGGGCGTCGAGGTGTACGTAGCTCAGACGTGCCACGAAGTGCACTGTCGTCGGGCGCGGTGAGCGCGGTGAGAATTTCTTTTTCAGATTCTGATATGCTTCTGTTGTAGTCATGATTGATTGTGTTTATTGGTTATTGATTGTGTTTATTGGTTATTGATTGTGTTTCTGTCCCCCTCTGTCAGATCGTCTGTCTCCTATTCCGGAACCGCGAGATCAAGGTAGGCAAAAGTGTCGGCGGGATCCAGTGCCTTGCGGCGGTCGCTCTCCACTGTGAGCGTCGGCTTACCTTTCGGCTTCTCCACATATTTGCCGCAGGCCGCGGCAAATCCTTTCTTGCCGAAGGTCCTCTCAAGCTCGGTCAGGGAGCGCAGCTCACGCGGGCGCCACACCTCATCCGGCTCTGCTCCGGCCGCCAATAGCGCGGCGGCGGCTCCCTGTGGGTCGGTTATCTTCCGGACGCTGCGTCCCTCCACGAGCTTGTATCCCTCGATTCTTTCTCCTCCGAGAGCGCGTGCCAGCGCACGCTCCTCCACGGCCTTGACCCAGTCTTTCATGATGTCAAGCTGCGCGAGAATCCGGGGAAGATGATGAATCTCGATTCCGTTGGCGTCGGAGTTCAGCTCGAAGAGCGCCAGCGAGTCGGCGGCAAGTCGCGGGCAATCCCCTTTCGCTCTGCAGAAGCGACACCATTCGCCGCTCTGTCGCGCCCCCTTTCCTTTGGCCGCGAGCATCGCCAGGGGGGTCAGCTCCTCTCTTGCCCAGCGTGTCAGCTCGTCGGCGGGAATCTCCCAGCTGCTCAGATTCCCGATACGGGGCTGATATATCGTCATCCGCACCACGTCGATGTCGAATGCGTAATCATAGGCCGCTCCGGCTCCAAGGGCGTAGAGCATCATCTGTGTGTTGTTTTCGGCGTTTACCTCCACACCTTTCCCATACTTGAGGTCGATGATCTCCATCATCCCTCCACCGATGATCAGGGCGTCGCCGGTGCCGAATCCATCCTCCACCCAGTCGGAGTAGTCGAGGCGTGCCTCAATCCGGATCTCGGGCTCGCATCCGTGCGTGCGTCGCGCCCGCTCGCGGGCCTCTCTGTAGCGCTGTAGCACGAAGTTGCAGTAGCCCTCCACATGCTCCTCCATCTCTCCGGTCAGATAGCGCTCGCTCAGTTCCGCAATCTCTGTCTCTTCATCTTTGGTCGATCGCCCGAAGTGAGTCTTGAGCCTCTTCGCGGCAAGTGCGTGCGCCAGAGTCCCCTCGCGGGCAAAATCACTTTCGCTGTCCGGATAGACTGACTCCGCCATGGCCGACGGTGTGCAGTTAAGCCATCTGTGCGACGACGACGCTCCCAGCATCGCGTGCGCTTTTACGTTGCTCTTCTCCATAGCGCTTAGAACGGATACCATGACACGATTTGTGTACTCTTGTCGATAAGCATGTTGTCAAGCTCGGCAACGAATTTGAGCCTCTTCTCCACCCCTTGGAGCATGGTGGGTTTCTCCGCCCCGAGATGAGAGGCAATCTCTTTGAAGCACTTCGTGCAGCTGCGGCGGATCTTCATTACCTCCGGATCCTTCGACTCCTGCCAGTCGACTCCGGCGAATCGCGCGATCGCCATATCCATGAAGCTGCGAAGTTCTTGATCGGTCGGTGCCGGAATCTCTTTTTTATTCTCTGCCGGAGTTTCCTCTGTAGTCGGTGTTTCCTCTGCAGCCGGCGCCGCCTCTGCAGCTGGTGCTTCTTCTGCAGTCGGTGCCTCTTCTGCAGTCGGTGCTTCAGCTATATCAGCTACTTCAGCTATGTCAGCTGTCTTAGCCATCTCTACACCGGTCGGGACTTCCGCCGGCTTCTCCTCCGGCATCATGAAGAGCCGGCTCAGAGCATTTTCCAATCGGGGCGTCAGCCCGATCTCTACATTGATTTTGATTTCCATGTCGCTGAAATTATAGGTTGTTGTTGTTACCTTCCTTATCGTGTCCGGGGTCTGCCGGGCTTCGAACTGTGGTGCTTCAGGCATTCACAGACCTTGTCGAAGTCGAAGATTATAATCCTCCCGTAATCGGCTATCGTGGCCTTGTCAAGCACACCCATGTTGCGCCATTTCTGCACCGTGCATTTGTGCACCCCCAGGCGCTCGGCAAGCCCCTTTACCCCTCTCACTGTCTCTCTTACGATCTTCGACTCATGCCCCGTGGCCGAAGATCCCATTGTCATCATTTCCATGTCTCGTCTCGTTTTTGAAGTTTTTTATTAAGTTCCCAGGCCACCCATCCGGCTATCACTCCGCCGGCCTTGCTGAGCAACAGGTCGAGAATCCACCTCTGCGAATCTTCGGCAGGCTCGCAGAAGATGAGAAACATCGCGGCGAGGGCGAATAGATATGCCATGATGAGAATTGCAGGTCTTTTCATATCGCGTATATTTTTTATTTGTTTTTGTTGGCGCGCAGGCGCTCGTCAAGATCTTTCCGGAAGAAGTATTTTAGCTTGCCCCCGGGTTTGGTGTAGCGTAGAGCGCCGTTTGCCGAAAGCTTGTGAAGGTAGCTGACCGACACCCCGAGGTACTCGGCCGCCTCTTGAGTCGTGAGCATCTCTTTCCCCTCCACTGCTTCGTCATGGTGGCCGTGCATCCGGGCGATCTCTTCTCGCACCCTGACGCCCACTTCGTCGCGGATGGCTCCGAGGATGGCCCTTCCGATGCGGTTGGTTCTCTCCTCCTCTTTCATACCGCCGCCCCCTTCTCCTGAGCCTCCATGCGCTGGATGATCTTGTACATCGTGCTGAGGCTGTGAATCCTGTATCTCGCCATCAGCGCCTGAAGCACCCCCGTGCGATTAGGCATCACTGTCACTTTCTGCCCGTTCACCTCCTCTGTCACTGGGTTTCTCAACTTCTCCTTGAACTCTCGATAGATGGCAGTGTCGCGCTTCAACCGCTCCATCTGCCCCGGTGTAAGTAGCGTCATATTTCACGTTTTTGATTGTTATGTTTCCGATTTTTATTCCAATAGAATTTCCGATTTACCCTATTTTTTCGTAAATTCGCGGCGTGGTTCTATCGTTTACGATTGCAAAGTTAGATATAATATCTAATATTTGCAAGTAATATTATAAAAAACTTAGATATTATATCTAATATACTTCTTATGAGTTTGAATGACAGAGTTTTAAAATTTATTGCACACAAGAGTCTTACAACTCAGAAATTTGAACAGTTGGTAGGACTCAGCAATGGCGCAGTAAATAAAATGGGAGATAATACCCGTAAATCAACATTAGATAAAATATCTAATGCATTCCCGGAAATAAACCGAGTATGGCTACTCACCGGCGAAGGAAATATGCTTAAGGCTGACGCCACAAAAAGCAACACCAGACTCATCGGCGAAGCTTACTCCGCCTCTCAGCGGGATGCCGACGTCTCCCTCGTCGACTTCATCCCGGTCTCTGCCCATGCCTCTTTTATTGAAGATTATCCCTGCGCCGCCGAATTCGATCAACTCCCCGTCATCCTCAAATCCGAGGAGAAGGCCGATATCGAATCCCTAAAGATTTTCGAGGTCGAGGGCGACTCGATGATCCCTACAATCCAGCCCGGAGCTATGGTCCTCACAAAACTGATCCCGGAATGCCGGTGGCATTACGCTGAGGGCGTAGTTGTGGCCGCATATGATGATTTCGTGGTCCTCAAACGTGTGATCCGCAACGAGCTCCTGACCTCCAACCGCATTATCCTCGGCTCCGACAATGAGCGCTATGGCGAAATGACCGTGGCCGCCGCAGATCTCCGTGCTATGTTCAAAGCTAAACGAATCCTCTCTCAGGACATCTATTAATCATGACCCCCGTTAAGCGCCGTCTGCTCTACATATTCCGCGACACCCTGCTCCGCCTCCGCATCTCTTGGCCAAAGGGTAACACTCTGACCCTCTCCGTCGGATACCACATCGACCGCCGGAGATGGGACGGATCGCGCTGCACCCGCAATTCCTCACATGGACCGCAGCAGATACCGGCCGCCACAATCAACCGCACCCTCCAGTCGCTCGAAGATACCATCACCGCCGCCTTCTATTCTTTCGAGGCCAAAGATATCACTCCCACCCCCGCGCAACTTAAAGAGACTATCTCACCATCCGACTCCGACAGAACCACACCCTCGCTGCTCGCCCCGCTTGCCGAAAACTACATCGCCCGCGTATCCGTACTCTCCCAATGGTCGGAGCGCACCCGCCGACAGACACGTCAGGCCCTCAACATCCTCATCGAAATCTTCGGCCCCGACGCCCGCATCGACAGGATGACCGACGCCCACATCGTGCGCCTCCTCGACTATATGATATCACGCCGAGTCTTCCTCATGAAACACCTCGGTGAAAAGACCCAGCTCCGCTCCGGACTCAACAACAACACCATCAACCACTACATGACCTCCATCCGTGCATTCGCCAACTGGAGCGTCGAAAAGGGCTACATCACCTCCACTCCTCTCACCCGACTCTCAAAAAAACTCCCCGTCGCCAAAAACCCCGTCATCTACCTCACGCCCGAAGAGTTGCAACGCATCCACGCCGTGCAGCTCCCCCCGACACAACACCTCTTCCGCCAGGCTTTCCTCCTCTCCTGCTTCACCGGACTGCGCTTCTCCGACCTCTCCACGCTCCGATGGTGTGACGTCTACCCGGACTTCATACGCGTCGTCACGCACAAGACACGCGACCTCCTCGAAATCGACCTCAACGACCACTCTCGCGCCATCCTCGCCTCCCTCCCCTCCCACTCCCCCGACGACCTGGTCTTCCCTCAGCTGCGCAACAATGCCGACTACAACAAAGCTCTCAAAAAGATCGCCTGCAAAGCCGGCATCGACTCCCCCGTGCAGACCGTCAGCTTCGTCGGCTCGGTCCGACACGTCACCGACCTCCCGAAATGGCAGCACATCACCTCCCACACCGGGCGCAAGACCTTCGTCACCACCCTCCTCTCCCTTGGCGTTCCCCCACAGATAGCCATGACCTGGACCGGTCACAAAAGCTACCGCAGCATGACCCCCTACATCGACATCCTCACCGCCGCCCGCCGCGCCCACATGTCCCGCCTCAACTCCCTCCCCCTCACCCCCGACCTCACCCCATCCTCCCCGACCTCCCCTCTCAGCCCGACCTCCCCTCTCCCTTCGACCTCCCCGCTCCCTCCGTTCTCCCCGCTCCCTTCGACCTCCCCCTCTCCCTTCGACCTCCCCGCTCCCTCCGTTCTCCCCGCTCCCTTCGACCTCCCCCTCTCCCCATAACCCCGACATATTCCCCACGGAAAACGCCTACAAAATTCCCAAATAGTTCCGTTTTCCGTTCCCCATTTTCCTAACTCCCTATCAATCACCATCCAAATGATTCAGACAAATAATCTCGGGATTCAGTTCGGAAAACGCACACTTTTCCAAGACGTGAATCTCACCTTCAACCGTGGCAACTGCTACGGCATAATCGGTGCCAACGGCGCCGGAAAATCCACATTGATGCGCATTCTCTCCGGACAACTCTCACCCACTCACGGCAATGTCACCTTTGGCCCGGGCGAGCGCCTGTCCGTACTCTCCCAGGACCACTTCGAATTCGATGAATGTACAGTCATCGAAACCGTACTCCGCGGCCATACCGTACTTTGGGATATCAAACAGGAAAAAGACGAAATATACGCTAAAGAAGATTTCTCCGATGAAGACGGCATACGCGCTGCTGAACTTGAAGAAAAATTCGCCGAACTCGAGGGTTGGAACGCAGAATCCGATGCTGCCGCTCTACTCTCGGGACTTGGTATAAAGGAAGACCGCCACTATATGCTCATGAAAGATATGAGCGCAAATGAGAAAGTGCGCGTACTACTCGCCAAAGCACTCTTCGGCAACCCCGACAACCTTCTGCTCGACGAGCCCACCAACGACCTTGACCTCGAAACTGTGGCATGGCTCGAAAATTATCTCGCCAACTTCGAGAATACTGTTCTCGTTGTGAGCCACGACCGTCACTTCCTTGATGCCGTCAGCACCCACACCCTCGATATAGACTACAATAAAATATCACTCTTTGCCGGCAACTACAGCTTCTGGTATCAGTCTTCTCAGCTTGCTCTCCGCCAGCAACAGGCCGCCAACAAGAAAGCTGAAGAAAAACGGAAAGAGCTCCTCGAATTCATACAACGGTTCAGTGCAAATGTGGCTAAGTCAAAACAGACCACAAGCCGCAAGAAAATGCTCGAAAAACTCAACATCGAGGAGATTCAACCATCTTCACGCAGATATCCGGGCATTATTTTCACCCCCTGCCGCGAAGTGGGCAACAAGATTCTTGAAGTCAAAGGCCTCAAGGCCTCCGTCGACGGAGAAGTGCTATTTGATGATGTCAACTTCCAGATTGAAAAGGGCGACAAAGTGGCGTTCCTTAGCCGCGACCCAAGAGCCATGACTGCCCTTTTCGAGATCATAAACGGCAACCGAAAGGCAGATGCCGGCGACTACGAATGGGGACAGACAATAACATCGGCATATCTCCCGCTTGACAACTCCGATTTCTTCCAGACCGACCTCAATCTTGTCGACTGGCTCTGTCAGTACTCTAAAGACAGTTCAGAAATCTACCTCAAAGGATTCCTCGGCAAGATGCTTTTCAGCGGCGAAGACGTACTTAAGAAAGCAAGCGTGCTCTCAGGCGGCGAGAAAATACGATGCATGATTGCACGCATGATGCTCACTGATGCCAACACTTTGATACTTGATTCGCCCACCAATCACCTCGACCTCGAATCAATTCAGGCATTCAACAACACTCTGCAGAACTTCAAAGGCGTAATCCTCATGGCCAGCCACGACCATGAATTCATACAGACAGTCTGCAACCGTGTCATTGAACTGACCCCCAACGGCATAATCGACAAAATGATGGACTACGATGACTACATCACCGATGACAAAGTAGCCGCAGCTCGCGCACGCCTTTACGGCGACGCCTGATTATTTCAGTCTATTTCCAATCCCACTTCTGCCTATGCTTCAGTGCGCATCTCAAAATAGGGATATGCCATGTGCCTTCAGCCCTACCAAACGCCACTCCGGCTAAGTAGAAAGCAACATTTTTTTTAGCATTCCACCGCGCATCGACGCAGTGGAATGTCTCTAATCTCACGAAAAATGGTAAAACACATTGTAACCTTCAAACTCAACGGCGACCCTCAGACACGCCGACGGGTAGCCAGTGAATTCGCATCTGCCCTAATGGCTCTCCCCAAAAAAATCGATGTACTCTCCAATATGGAAGTAGGTATCAATTCCAATCCCGATGAAGACTGGGATATAGTCCTGACAGCCACTGTAGACACGATGGAAGAAGTCGGAATATATGCCCGACACCCCGACCATCTCGCAGCTGCCGCAATCGTTGCCCCCTACAAGGCAGCACGCGCCTGCGTCGACTACTACTGCGATTAATTGCGTCGCCTCCTTTCCGATTCATAGAATCATACTCTATTTATGCAATTTTCCATCGGCGATACATCTTGCAGTAAGGACAAATAAAATAAACAGCATTTCACTTGCATATTTCAGCCGGATTTATTAACTTTGCATCCGCAACAAGCCTTTATAGCTTAGTTGGTAGAGCATCGCATTCGTAACGCGAAGGTCGCCGGTTCGAGTCCGGCTAAAGGCTCTTCAAATTAAAGAGAATCAGCTTTAATTAGCTGATTCTCTTTAATTTTGTCACACCCCATTATCGCCAAGACTGGAATGGGCGCCCGCTACACACATAAGTAGGCGCATCAATAAGGCACTTTGCGCCGATACCATAAAATCAAAACTTATAAGTCATCATCAGATGCACTCCAAGCTGACGACTCCTTATTATTGGATTACTGAACGTGGCTCCACCTACCGTTATCTTCCCTTGATAATCAGTCACACGTGAATACAGGTCAAGCCCGGCAGTCAAATACAGTCCCCACCAAAGCTTATAACTTGCCGACATCTCAAAATGATTGAATATCGAACGCAATGCCGACGCATGCACCACCACCGGCACTCCATCCGATGTCGATGACTCATAGAAATCCGGATCCGACCCATTCCACACATATATGTGATAAAACTGATTGGCCAGTTTCACCGATACCCTGTCGTCGGGAAGTGCCCAGTTCAATCCACCCTTGATTGAGAATCCGGTGCCCCAATTGTAGTTACGGTGATAGTCGCGATAGAAATCTGTCAGCACACCTGCCAGACCCACAAAATTGAGATGCAGATACCCATCGAACGTCAGACTTGGCGTCGGTATATACCTTGCCATCACACCGCCCCCTACCGAAGCCGGCGTCCCCAGCTTATACGGCACCACACATGGTATAAAATACTTGTTATGGTCATCTCTCACCGTGTCGGAATCAAAAAAATCAAAATGCTGATACATCCCCACATTAACATGAAGCCGACTACGCTCAAGAACCTCCCGTCCCAACAGACGCCCTATGATTTCAGCGCGGCTAAGCAGCGGCTGTGACTTAATGGTCTGGACTTCAATAAGAAATGAGAAATAATCATACGGAGCACGCGTACTTCCCGTATACCTGTCGCCATATTCTATCGCCACCTCTGCGGCAGCACCGCCCTTCACACCCTCCTCATTTTCCCGAATTGCAAGCATCCGGGCCCCGACAGATATATCCATACTTATAGGAGGCACGCCGAACCGACGCCCGTTCGATGCCCGCCTCTTAAACGATGCTCCTGTGATCAGCCGGTTGATGCCACGCATCGGATTGATAAAAAATAAGGCAAGCTCTCTGCCCAGCCGTTCGGCTCCCCAGCTACGATCGTCTATTACAAGATCCGATGTGCGATACAGCACCTCTCCTATGGCTGCGCCACCTATCGGTGTGGCGATTATATCATTTGTCGACGGGTATTCACACTCCATAAACATCTCCCACATTGCGCTACCGCCGATTGCAAACAATTCCGACTGCCAGTAGTTGAAGCCATTGCTGCGTCCGGCATTGTAGAATATCGACCCATTGTATGGATGGTCAAACATATTCGTATGCAGGTGGTCATCGTCCCATTCAAAGCCATGACGAAAATTCTCCTTGATACTGTTCCACGATATATACGCATAATGTCCCTTCAGCACAAAACGATCAAACGACCATAACCCCAGATTAAATCCTACGACCTCTGCTCCGGCACGCCAGAACGCGCGCTTGCCATACATAGTCACGTCTGCACTGTCCGGAAGCTCCGGAGCCACCATAATATGACGATATGCCGGACGCCAATGCTCGGCAGACATATGCCCCGCACCGTTTATCTCTTCCGGGTCCGACTCGACTTCATCTGCAGGCATGTCGCACAGCTCTGACGATTCCTCGGCCGAATATCCTTCCACATATTCCGTACACGCCATCTCAAGAGAATCCGGTTCAGCCGATTCAACCAGAACCTCCATACACTCCGGCGATACATCCTCAGGCCGCTCTGACGTCAAGGCCTGAGCCTCAGCATATCCGGCAAGTACAAAAGCACTCAGAAGTGCAACCAATCCCCGCCGCTTATTTACAGTGGAATTTGCGAGTCTCATACTTTCTTTATAACTTTACATCCGAATCCAACCCCACGACCATTTGCAACAACGATGCAGGTCGTATTATAGTTCTAAACAAATGAAAAAAGAAATTTCTTCATCCAAAGCTCCAGGAGCTATCGGCCCCTACAGCCAGGCTGTAGCAGCAGGCAACCTCGTATTCGTATCCGGCCAGCTCCCCATCGATGCCGTCACAGGCGAAATGCCCGCCGACATCAAAGCTCAGACTCGCCAGTCGATTGCTAACATCAAGCATATCCTCGCTGAGGTCGGCGCGACGCTCGACAATGTAGTCAAGACCACAGTATTCCTTGCCGACATGGAGTACTTCGCTCCTATGAACGAGGTATACGCAGAGGAATTCAAAGCCGTATTCCCCGCACGCTGCGCATTCGCAGTGAAGGAACTCCCCAAGAAAGCTCTTGTGGAAATTGAGGTCATAGCAGCCATCTGATGATCAGTTACCTACAGATTGACCGCCTTACCAAATCTATAGGCGACCGAATGCTGTTCCAGGATGTCACCCTCGGTATATACGAGGGTGACAAAATTGGTCTTATCGCACAGAACGGTGCCGGGAAAACCA
This sequence comes from Porphyromonadaceae bacterium UBA7141, assembly GCA_002491945.1. Lineage (GTDB taxonomy): Bacteria > Bacteroidota > Bacteroidia > Bacteroidales > Muribaculaceae > Lepagella. The sequence continues at coordinate 1,995 of DKWX01000046.1, read as the reverse complement.
CTTTCCTCAATATCATTGCCGGCAAGGAAGACTACGACAGCGGACGGATTGTATTCCGCAATGACCTCCGCATCGGATACCTCGAACAGCAGCCCCCATTCGACCCGCAACAGTCTATATTGCAATACGCCACACCTCAGCGCCGCGACTCTGAGGATTTCTCAGGGCCCGACCTCGCCCGACAGATGCTCTTCCAGTTCAACCTTATAGACATGGAGCAGAAAATGGAGCAGCTGTCAGGAGGTCAGCTGAAACGCGCCGCCCTCGTTAAGGTTCTTCTTTCCGAGCCCGACTTCCTGATACTCGACGAGCCCACCAACCATCTTGACATAGAAATGATTGAATGGCTTGAGAACTATCTCACACGTAAGCGCATAACGCTCCTGATGGTCACCCACGACAGATACTTCCTCGATAAGGTCTGCGACAAGATAATCGAAATCGACCGCGAAGAGGTTTTTGCCTACGAGGGCAATTATGACTACTACCTGCGCAAACGTCAGGAACGTCTCGACAACCTCGGCACCGAACTCGCCAAGATAAAAAACCTCTTACGCACCGAACTCGAATGGATGCGCCGCCAGCCACAGGCACGTGGCTCCAAAGCAAAATACCGCATCGACAACTTCCGTCAGCTTGAACAGCGTAGCCACATCAACCTTTCCGACCGTCAGGTCAACATGGCGGTCAGCTCAAGCTATATCGGCTCTAAAATATTCGAAGCGGTTAATGTCAGCAAGGCATTCGGCTCCACTATAATACTCAGGAACTGGAACTATACTTTTGCTCGTTACGAAAAGGTTGGGATTGTCGGCGGCAACGGTGCCGGAAAATCCACTTTCATCAAGCTGCTGCAAGGTTTGATACCTCCCGACTCCGGACACTTCGACATCGGACAGACTGTACGCTTCGGATACTACAGTCAAGAAGGAATGACTGGATTCGACGACCGCAAACGCGTAATCGATGCTGTGCGTGAAATTGCTGAAACCATACGCATTGACGACAAGACCTCTCTCTCAGCATCACAATTTCTATCTCACTTCCTCTTCACGCCGGCCGCACAGCAAAAATATATACACAAGCTATCCGGTGGTGAACGCCGCCGGCTATATCTGGCCACAGTGCTGATGAAGAGCCCCAATTTCCTGATACTTGACGAGCCGACCAACGACCTTGACATAGTGACACTCTCCATCCTTGAAGACTATCTCGTCAATTTCAAAGGATGCGTAATCGTCATTAGCCACGACCGATTCTTTCTTGACCGCATCGTCGACCACATCTTCGTATTCAAGGGAGATGGAGATGTTCGTGATTTCCCTGGAGACTATTCCACCTATCGGCACTGCGTTCATGAGGAAGAAAAAGAGAAAGCCCGGCTCACCGCATCTGCTACACAGACTAACTGCCCGGCAGATGCTCCGGTATCCACAAAACCTCGCACAGAGAAGAAGCCTCGGCTCTCTTTCAAGGAAAGACGAGAAAAAGAAGAACTCGAAGCCCTGCTGCCATCCCTCGAAGAGGAGAAACGCCATCTCGAACAAGAGATGTCTTCAGGCTCCATGACCAACAATGCCCTTATCGACGCAGGTGCACGCATGGCAAAACTCGTCGAAGAGATCGACATCGCCGAACTCCGTCTTCTCGAACTGCTTGAAATCGAAGATTGACCTGCCTCATCATTCGCTTTCACTTCAGCCTCAGCTTACTCGCCCACTCCTCTAATTCTTCATCACTCAGAGATATGCGACCCTGGCCTTAACAAATATTGGGGATGGGGTCTTAAGTACGTGTTCAATTTAATTTATACAATATGAGGGCTTATTTTTTAGTCGATTCCAGTGCGGAGTGAAGGAGAATATTAACATATTCGACTGAACGACAAGCCGGAAGCTGCAAAAAAAGAAGCTGCAGATTGTATAAAAGATTTCCTTTCAATTACTATAGGTTAAATTTGAACACTTACTTAAATCGAGTAGGAGGTAAACACTA
>DKWX01000013.1 GCA_002491945.1 Porphyromonadaceae bacterium UBA7141 | reverse complement strand
CCAACTGAGCTACTGAAGCATTTGTTTGACAAACTATGAAGTTTGTTTTGCTTTTCTGAGGCTGTTCCCCTGAATTGCGATGCAAAGTTAGTGAGTTTTTTTGAAACTACCAAATATTTTGAGATTTTTTTTTGAAATTTGTGCGGAAAGATGAGTTCTGGGGGTGATTCCGCGAGGATTGAGGGTGGAAATATGTATGGATGTAGGTTGAAGTCGGCTTGTATGATCTACTACGGATTGTATTTGGTGCGGATGTCGGATTTGAGAATTTAGGAGGTATAATTGAAGTTTGGAGAAGGGGTAGCGTTGGTTGAATCGGAATGTTAGGGCGGATATGACATTGATTGCGGATATGACATTGATTAAGGGGAGGTAGAGAGGAGGGGAGGAAGGATAGGGAAGTGGAGTGAAAAGGAAGGATAGAAGAGGAGAAGGAGTGCTGGAGAGGAGGGTGAGGAAGGATAGGAAGATGGAAGAGAGTGGGAGCGGATAGTGAGGAGATGGAGAGGTGGATAGGTGGATAGGAGGGGGGGGAGGAGATGGGAGAGAGGGGAGAGGAGAGAGGAAAGGAGGGGGGATAGAAGTGAGAGGAGAGAGGGGAGAAGGATGGGGAGAGGAGGGAGAGGAGAGAGGGTAAGTGGAAGTATTAACGGCCGGGGGTGCCGGTTCCAGGTGCGGATGTTGAGGCTCCGGAGGTGGAGATGTCATCGTTGAGGATGGTAGTATTGACAGATTTTATATGGGTCTGGTTTTTACCGAAGTGCCATGTGGCAGATATTCCTATGCGCCAGGAGGCTATGCGGTAGGTGGATGTGGCTATGAAATCGGGGGTTGTGGTGGTGCTGCTGAATTTCAGATTCTTCTGGGCAAAATTGGATGCATTGACTGTCAGGCGTAGTGACTTGTCGGCCAGGAAGTCGCGGGCCAGTCCGAGTCCGTAAAAGTAATAGTTGCCTTGTCGGGTCTGAAGTTCCGGAGCGCCCCAGTAATAACCACCGTACCAGCTGAGAATGATGTCGGCGGGCATTGTCCATTCACCGTTGTGGAAAATGTTGCCGCTCCAGCCGTGGTTGCGCAAATCGAGAACCCCGTTACTGCGCAGGTAGGTATAGGCTCCGTTGCCGTTGAAAGAGAGCCGCAGGTTGCGGGCTGCGTTGATTACCAGGAATACGTTGAGCGAAGCGTTTTCCTTTCGTCCGATATTCGCATTGGTATGCACGATAGTCGGACCTTCGAGATATGAAAATGAGGAGATTGCATTGCCAGTGTGGTTGAAGTCGAGGCTTAGCGAAGTGCCGAGGATTCGTCCGAAGTTGCGGTAAGTAAGACTGATTTTGTTGAGGTGTTCGGATTCAAGCAGAGGGTTGCCTCGAGTGATTTCCGTAGTGTTGTATTTTACTGTATAAGGGTTGATTTGTTCAAGGGAGGGACGTGATATCCGCATACCGTATGAAAGGCCGATAGTATGGGCCGGGGAGATGCTGTATGATACAGAAGCGTCTGGGACGATGTCATTGAGATGACGCGTGAAGTCTGTCATGTCGCCGTAGTGGTATCGTATACCCATTTTGGTATGTTCATATCTGACGCCAGCCTGAGCTCCCCATGCGCCATATGATGCCTTGTAAAGGGCATATAAGGCGTAGATGTCTTGCAACTGTGTCAGATTCGAGTAGTCATCTGGTATAGGAGTGGAGAGTATGAGTCCGTCAGAGCCTTCTCCGTAAGCGTAGGCGCTGTTATGGCGGAAGATTGCTTTGGCTCCGGTTTCGATGGTGGCGTGCGGAGAGAGGGTATTGGAGTAGTCTAACTGTAGTGTGTGGGAGCGGTTGAAGTTGTTGTTGGAGGTATTATGCAATATCCACTGCGTGCTGTAATTCTTCATGTCTGAGTATTTTTCGGTCATTGGCATAGATGAATTACCGAAATCAAACTGATAGCTGAGCGACATGTAATTGTCGGGGCGGTGGAAATTATGTTGCCATGCTGCGTTGGCAGTAATAGTGCCGAAAGATAATCCTATATTGGCGTCGCGACGGAAAGACCAGAGTTGGTTGCCGTTGGCCGAGTACATTGTGGTGCGGTTATTATCGATACCCATCGAGCCATCGACATTTGTATAATTGGCGCTGAAATTGATGAGGTCGATATCCGAGAGTTCCAGCGAACCGGAAATTGAGGCTCCTATGTATTCGAATTTCCGAGGCTGTTCGGATTCGGATATTAGGAGGTTGGCTTGATGATCCCCGGGGTATACGGTGGATGAATATGCTGAACCCGACTGAGAGAACATCTTGGAGTTCATGTAATTCAGGTTGGCATTTATTGTCAGACGGTTCCATTTGGCGGCGCCGAATAGTCCGGCAGAGATGTCTCTGTTGGAGGCACTCAGAGAAGCCGAACCGTTATAGCCTGTCTGTCGGGTTTTTCGTTCGGTGATAATATTGATGATTCCGGCAGTGCCTTCAGCATCATATTTTGCACCGGGGTCGGCGATTACTTCGACTTTGCTTACAGCCGAAGCCGGCATGGCCTTAAAAATAGCGGATGCGTTTTCTGACAATGTTGGATCCGGGCGTCCGTTGACATAGATTTTGAATCCTGATTCACCCTTGAGCTGGATATTGTCTTGCCCGTCGACGCTTACCATTGGCACTTTTCGAAGCATGTCGAGTACGGACTCCCCTGCGGCCGATGGATCCTGATCTACATCATAAGTGATTTGTCGGCCTTCTACTTTTACGAGTGGAGAATCGGCAGTCACGACAATTTCGCGCAGGTCCTGGATATTGCCGTAGGCGGCCTGTTCCAGCGAGTCAATCTGAGCTTCTGTGAGCTGAGGGCTGCTTTGTGCGGAAGAGTTTTGCGCCTGGGCCATTACATCAGGCACGGTGCAGACCATGACCGACAACAGGAAAGGCAGAGGAGAAAAATTGGTTTTCATAATTGATATAATATAGTTGAGAAACTGTAAGTCTAAACGAACTAATAAGTAAGTGTCCGAATTTAAACGATAGAAAATGATGAAAAATCTTTTTACAAACGGTGTCGTCGTTTGATCGTTAATGGGATGTCTTTGAGTTGAATATCTTGATATTCTCCTTTGCTGACACACCGTAACCGACTAAAAAGCCAACGTCCGGTAATATATCTGGCCGAATGCTTACGAGATACTACGTAGAATGAGCCGGCGGATGGGCATATGCAGTCGGAATCGGGTGCAAAGTTATGAAAAAAATACGTACTATGCAATACGCAGTATTATTATTATGAAAGATAGACATGAATCTGCTAAATTCTATTCTTTACTCTTTGTGGCTGCTTACGTTGTTTCACAGGATAAAGACTGCTAAGTTGCTGAATTTAGTGCATTTGCGCCAAATCGGATTGCGGAAAGAGAACGCAGGTGGAATGGGGTGTGGATAAAGTGCAGACAGATGCAATCGGAGATAAAAAAAAGAATGGCGGCTTCCGTGATGGAAACCGCCATGTGGGAGAGCATATCTGAGTATGCGTGATTCGGATTAGTTTTCGGCGTGGGGCTGCACGTTGATGAACTTGCGTCCCTCTTTACCGGTGGAGAATACCACTACGCCATCAATCAGAGCAAAGAGAGTGTGGTCCTTGCCCATGCCGACGTTGAGGCCGGGGTGGTGCTGAGTGCCACGCTGACGTTTGATGATGTTGCCTGCCTTGCAGTTAGATCCACCGAAGATTTTTACGCCGAGGCGTTTGCTTTCTGATTCGCGGCCGTTCTTCGAACTGCCGACACCTTTTTTATGTGCCATATCTTAGATGAATTTTTTAAGCGTTAATATTTTTAATCATCACTTTGGTGAAGAACTGACGGTGGCCGTTTTTACGGCGATAGCCTTTGCGACGCTTCTTTTTGAAGACGATTACTTTTTCACCTTTTACGAGGTTCTCGAGTACCTCGCCAGTCACGTTTGCACCTTCTACGGCAGGCGCACCGACTTTAACGTCGCCGTCGGCATCGATGAGAAGCACTTTGTCGAATACGACCTGGTCACCCTGCTTGGTTTCTTCGCCGAGGTAGTGGACGTACAGATATTTGCCTTCTTCGGCCTTGAACTGCTGTCCTTTGATTTCTACGATTGCGTACATCGCGGTTTTAAATTGAATTTAAAAGTTGGTCCGTGAGGCGTCCGTCTCCTGTGATCCGGCTCTTTGGAGTGCCTTTGGGGAATAATCGCACAAAGTTAATGCTTTTTTTGCTTATATGCAATAGTTTGACTCTTATTTTTTTGAGTGGTCTGATGTGGAGAGGAGTCTCATGTCATGTCCGGAGGGGGTCTGGAAGATGCGTACTCCGAATTCATTGATGATGGCGTATATGTGGTCGAAGATATCGGCCTGTATCGTTTCGAATTCTTTCCATGCCGTTTGGCGTATGAAGAAATACATCTGCAGGGGGAGTCCTGACTGTGTCGGATCCAACTGGCGCACCATATATGTCATTGACTGATTGACCTCGCTGTGAGTCGCCAGGAAATGGTCGAGATATTGGCGCAGGAGTGTGAGATTTACGGTTCGCGCCGATTTGGCGTGGTTGTCGGAAGGTATCCATCCGAGAGATGCCAGACGCTGCAGTTCGTCGTCGGTGCAGAATCGCACAGTCTCCATATCGATGTAGATTGAGCGCTCTACACGGCGTCCGCCTGAGACCTGCATAGGGGCGTAGTTGCGGAATGACTCCGTGATAAGCGCATATGGGGGGATGGTGGATACGGAATTGTCCCAGTTGCGCACTTTTACGGTGGTAAGTGACACATCAAGCACTTCCCCGTTGATGTTGTGTCTGTCGGTTACAATCCAGTCGCCGCGATGCACCATCTTATTGGCCGTGAGCTGGACACTGGCCACCAGGCCGAGGATTGTGTCCTTAAAGACCAGCATAAGGATTGCTGCCGATGCACCGAGTGCGGTCAGGATTGCCACCGGCTCTTTTCCGATCAGTATGCTTATCGCCACGATTACGCCGAGAGAGATGACAATGAGTTTGAGCATCTGGAAGATGCCTTTTACGGCATATGGGCGTGTGCGTTGTCGCCCGGACATGGCTGTATATACATTGTCGATGAAGATTACGATGATTCTTACGGCGGCCCATAGGATATAGAATGAGGTCATCACCTTTATCCATCCTAAATATCCGCTTTCGGATGCCACGAAGAAGGCCGGGAGCAACCAGTTGACAATCAGTGCGGGCGCCAGCATTGATACGGAGCGCATGAATCGGTCGTCAAGCAGATCGTCGTCCCATTTTGTCGGTGTGCGGTCGATTGCGATACCTACGATGTGGAGGATGCCCTTGCATAAAAAGTAGGCAATGAAAGCCACGATGGCAATCCCGGCGAGCATAATTATTGATATGACGCTGTCAGGGAAAGTGTCGCCTAAATTGGTGAGGAGAAAGGCTTTTATATTTGCTAAAGTATGATCCATTTGATGTTGATTTCTTTTTCAATTGCGGATAGACCCGAGTGGATTCCTTTTACAGGGACCCGGTCCTTGGGGAAATGAGAGTATCCCGGGGAGGGGATGGCTTCACGCCAGTCTGCGCGTTGAGCATATGTGTTGATGCATGCTGCGGTATGGTCTCGGAGAGAATCAGGTGTCACGATTGCCTCTCCCGGCTTTTTATCGGGATCTCCCCGGTCTGAGAACGGAAAGGAGATGTAACTGTATAATAGATAAGGAGAAGAGAGGAAGAAGAGAGGAAGAAGAGAGGGGAGGAGAGAGAAGGAGAGAGAAGGAGAGAGGTCAGGAGAGTGAGAGTTGTGTGTGGGAGGGGGAAAAAGTGTATATGAGGAGAGAGTATTTGGAATGGGATTATTTACAGGTCATTATGTCGAGTACATAGAGATCGGTGGCGCGCATGGCATCTCGGCCGATAGATGTGAGATTGCGGATGGTGCGGTCGACATCATCATCGATGATACCCTCGGCCGAACTTACGCAATGTCCCTGCATGGCCATCATGGCCGACATCATAGCAGTGCTCACTCCGGATGAGATTTTCATGGCGCATGATGGTTTGGCGCCATCACAGATCATACCGGTGAGGTTTGCCACCATATTCTTGACCGAGGCTGCCACCTGATCGTATCCTCCGCCCATCAGATAAACGAGTCCGCTTGCCGCGCCGGTAGAAGCGACGACACATCCGCACAGCGCAGAGAGTCTGCCAAGACTCTGCTTGATATATATTGATGTGAGGTGGCTCAGTATCAGAGCGCGTATCAACTGCTCTTTAGAGGCATTTATATCTTCGGCATATGCCACAACCGGCATTGTGGCGCATATGCCCTGATTGCCCGATCCGGAGTTTGACATCACAGGTACCGGGGCCCCTCCCATGCGGGCGTCGCATGCGGCAGAGGTGAGTGAGATCATATGTGCCACAGGGGTGTCGCCGAAGAAAGGCGAACCGCAATCCTTCATGGTCCTGCCGAGGCAGTGTCCGTAATTTTCATCCAGAGCAAGCTGGGCAGCCGCACGGTTGAGCCTACGCGCCTCAAGAATGAATTCCAGTTCCTCCAGAGGCGATTCAGCGGCAAATTCCCAGACGGTGAGCAGGTCGAGCTTTACATCCTCGGCAGATTCGGCATCGTCATTGGCATTCCCGCCGGCGGCTGCAGAAGGCTCCTCTTTAAAGATGACAGCGCGGTTTTTCTCGAGATAGATGAAATTGGTATGTTCGCGCGATATAGTGGCGCGCACACGGTCAGTGTCATGGCATACCTCCACATCGATATGCAGGTTAGAGGGAGCGTCCTCGAATAGTTTGATGTCGATATTATGAGAGTCGAGATATTCCTTCCCTTTAGCCACTGCCTCGTCATTGACATCCTTCAATACCTCCAGTCCGTATTCCGATTTTCCGATCAGAGCTCCGAGGGCTATGGCGATAGGGAGACCGATCATTCCGGTGCCTGGGATACCTACCCCCATTGCATTCTTAAGGATGTTAGTGCTCAGCCGCACCTTAATTTCGGATGGTGTGCATCCGAGCAGTTCAGTGGCTTTTGCCACGCAGAGAGATACGGCTGCGGGTTCGGTGCAGCCCACTGCCGGCACGACCTCACGGTTGATGAGGCCGATGATACGTTGTCGTTGTTCGGTGTTGATCATATGATATTAGAAAAGTTTGTCCGGTAATGAGAATGTTTGCGTTTCGGATAGAGATAATCCGGTCAGTTCTGCCGGTCCTGATGCAGGACCCGGTTTCGTTCCATCTTTTCAAGCTTCCTGTTTCGCCAGCATTTGCGGCAGCAGGCCACGTAGCGGTCGTTGCCGCCTATTTCCACCTGAGCGCCCTCAGTGATGATATCACCGTTGGAATCGATTCTGGCGTTCATTATGGTCTTGCGTCCGCATGTGCAAGTGGATTTCACCTCATCGATAGTGTCGGCCATCTCAAAGAGGCGTTTTGAGCCTTCGAAGAGATTTCCCTTGAAGTCGGTGCGCAGACCGTAGCATATAACGTTGATTCCGAAGTCATCGACCACAGCGGCGAGCTGGTCGACCTGAGAGGCGGACAGAAACTGGGCCTCATCCACAAGAATCCAGCTTGGGAGAGCCTCCGGATTATTGCGCATGATTTCCTGAGTGAGCAGATACAGGTCAGTATGGCCGTATATCCATTCGCACTCGCGTTCGATGCCGATTCGCGAGCGGATCACGTTGCGGTTGTCGCGGGTGTCCACTACGGGCTTGAAACATAGGTATTGGAGTCCGCGCTCCTCGAAGTTGTAGGCGGTGGTGAGCAGCATGGCGGTCTTGGCAGATCCCATGGTGCCGTATCTGAAATAAAGCTTGGCGATTCGATTCATAGGCTAAAATTACAACCAAAATCTTGGATACGCAACATCGGGGGATACTTTTTACAGTCAGCAGAGATACTTTTTTTCATGAATGGACCAACCAAAAAAGCAAAATATTGTTTTGGGAGTATAAGTAAGTGTTCAAATTTAAACGAACGACAGTAAGTGAAAGAGAATCTTTTATACAATTAAATTCGAAAACTTGCCTGAAAGCGTAATAAAATAAAGACAATCACATGAATACCATCTCAATAATCAACGTCAATCCGTCAGAGGTCCCGGCAGGCTCACGTAATCCGGAACTTACGCGATTCATGCTCCGTCGCAGACTGCTGCGTCAGGGCACACTGATGGCCCGCAGAGAAGCCGGAGTCCAGTTGCTTCACCGGCTTTTCGGAGCCACATCGGTGAGCATTGCAGTCAGTATACTCCTGCTTTTCGCTCGTCTCGGGATGGGGATATGGCTGGTGCTTGAGGGGGTCGCAGCCACTACATCGGCAGGGCGCATAGGCCTGATACTGGCCGGTGTGGCCGTAGCGGCAGGTTTTTTATGCCGTATTCTCATGTCGGCCGGAGCATTAAGCGCGGCGACAATGGCGCTTTATGGGGTGACACTCGGGTATGCCGATATGATGCCATTCGGAATGGCCGCCGGATGCGTGCTGCTCGCATTGTCGGGTCCGGGCAATTATTCTCTCGATTCGCTTATGAATTCCAGAATCTTCCGTGCCGTCAAACGCCGCAAGATGCGTCTGCTGCTTCAGAATAGGTTTAGCGTTGCCGTGCGCAATATGTGCATATCCGAAGGGCGCAGCGCCAGTCGGTGATGTAGGTTGTGGCTCCTGACATAATAAAGCATATGTCAGTCTAAGCCCCCGCCCCCTATGTCTGTTAATAACGTCAGAGACACCTCCAGATTCCGGTCACTTCAATCTCCACCGTAAAAGGCATACCTCCCCTTCGTGGCGGATTGCTGCGGAAGTAGTATAGATTTTTCTGCAAATCAAAAGATTTAAGCGACACCCTTCGTGTCTCGTCCTGCGGCAGATCCAAGTCGATATCCTCCTCTCGCCGATGCAGCATTCTCCCTTGTAGGTCGCGGTAAGTGATTCTTAATGTCATGCGCCGAATTGCCAGCGGAGAGTTATTGGTCACAAAGAACGACTCCACCGTTGAAGAAGCATTCTTCTCAAATCCGGCGAACCTGATACTGTCGGCCGTAGCAACCAGCATAGCCGAATCAAGAACTTCCCCTGGGGGCAGATGCACCATCTCATTCTGTCGGGATTGCGGCACTTTCAGCCGCAAGGCCACCTTCCGGGCCTGCGTGCAAATACATACTACCGATAGAATCGCTGTAGTTATAATCAGACGTAACGATGTCATAAGCAGGTTGAATCCAGACAGTTACTAATAATTTACAGATATCGCACGTAACGGCTTGAAGAGCCATTGCCGTCGTAAGACGGGAACACCTTTATCCATCCCCGGGGCAGACGGTCGAGCGGATTCTTAGAGGACAGGCGCACCGAAAGTCTCAGATAATTCCATAGCGAAGGGAGCACCAGCGATGGGGAGAGCGTGAGCTTTACCTTCGGCATTTCAATTACGAGGGCATCGGCATCGGCATTAAGAGTGGCAAGCCCCTGCATATGCCCTGCAGGCAAACCCTTATGAATTTTGGATGACAAGGATATGCGGAACCGCGACTTATCGGCCGACTCCTCAATCCACCCCAGACACATCCCCGGGCTAAGCCGGCAGTCGACAGCCTCGACAAGAAAGATATTATACCTCCCCTTGGCATCGGCATCGCGGATCACCATCACCGCCACCTCATCGGCCGGATATTCCCACAGCCCCTCAAGCGGACGCAGAGGAAGAGTGCGGAGAAAATCCTCGGCCACCCCCCGGTCGGCACAGATTTTCTCAGGATAGCGCGCATCCGCAAACCCTTGAGCCGATATCGTGGCCGGCACGAGGACGGATATCAGCGTGAAAAAAATCCGGAATATGGAAACAGACAGATCGGTCATAATCAGATACCATGTATTTATTCTCCGGCGGCCCTGATTGCGTGATGTCGACTAAGGTGCGGGGCCGCACAGTCGGGTCAGCTCACAACGGGCCGATGGGGCGGGTTACGGTTTGGTAGAGAACGTATAGCTAAGTCCGAAACTCAGAATCTCCTTCAACTGCCAGTAATGCCAGCCGGAGGCCCCGAACACAGTCGACGAGTCGTATCTCGGATGGATATAGAACTGTGTGGATAGAAACCTGTTGATATTGAATGTAAATGTATTCTCCCAATCGGCCTGAAAATACTTATAATCGGTAAAGAGGAACATTCTCGACTTCCAGGAAATATTGGAAGTGATATCCCAGTTAAGCGTTGCTTCGGCATTCGAACCGATTTCACTGCGGGTGTGGTGTCCCGGCAGAATATTGAATTGCGCGGGGTCGATTCGGTCGCTAAGGCACGTTTTTAGATTATATGAAATCGGAGAGACTGACACACTCAGCTTCAGCGTGTTGTGCCGGGCATCGGTATTGTAAGTCATACCGAGACCCATATTCAGGTCGGCCGGAGAGAGGAAGGCCGAAGTGAGGTCGGGAGAATCTGCCGGATACGTATTGAAAATCTGCGTCTTAAACTGCAGATTGAATGAATAGAACCACTTTCTGAAGGCCTTCACACCAGCCTTCAGGTTATATTGGAAAGCATCCTGCGAGATAGAATATCTGTGGAGTGCCTCTTTGGAGTTGGAATTTATGGCCAGCTTATACGATAGAGCACTGGTGAACATCAGATTAGGATGATATACCGTATTCAAGGCCACATCCCAATTGAAATTAAAAAGCAGAGCGAGGTAATCGTTCCCACCCTGATACCAGTTGTCGCTAATATAAGCCTGCGAGAACTGCAGCGAGCTTCCCACCGTGTGCAGCCAATATACGCGTCGTTGTGTAGTGTGCGGCAGCACGGCATCAGAGACATCGACGGTCGGCATAAACCTGTGCATCAGATATTGCGAATAGCTGCGGTGGTCTTCCTTCAGTTCCGGAGGGACAGGGAGCGAACTGTAGAGATATCTGATTGACTCGGGATGTGTCATCATAGCCGCATATTCCAGATCGAGCGCCATGCGCTGCACCGCCTGGCGGATGCTGATCCATCCGGGAGTATCATAATCGAATGAGGGCGCATCATCATCATCCCATTGGGTAGATTCATCAATCACAGGAGGATGCATAGTCCATACGATAGTGTCGTTGTCAGATATGCTGAGCACCTCATCCCCCTCTTCCAGGTCAGAGAAGAGTATGGGTGCGGCATAAGTGATTCCGGCAAACCTGTCGGCATCATAACCGCGTCTGCGGCGCATACTGAATTTCCACTGCGGCATCCGTATCTGCGGATACGACAGCTTACGGGCTTCCCTGAATACGGCCGGAGTGCTGAAAGGAGTCGGCGTCATGCGGCATATCGCACGGATCATGGGATCAGGAGTGATAGTGTCCGGATCCATAAGCAGTATTGTCGAGTCTGCCGGCATACAATAGTCATGCCGGTCCGGAGGATAGGGAGAAATCGGGATATCCGGTTCGCCGTAAGGAGATACCGGCGCCCCTTGTGCGGCAGATGCCGCAGCCATGGCCATAGCAAGCATACAGTAGCCACGGCAGGATGCGATGGCGTTTAGTCGTCGATGTCGTGTCATAATGCATGGTCGGAACGTCACTGCTCCGAATAAGAAGAAGAAAGAATATCGTTATACTCGTCGGAATTAATCAGCTCATAGGCCCTGCGGAAGATCGGGTCGCGTGTATTGAATACCTTGAAATAAGTGGCATTCTCATAGATGTCGCGGCCGATAAGCCCTTTCAGCACCATTCGGAAAAGCGGAGCCGAGCGCTCGAACTGCTCCTCATTGAATTCGATCTGTTCCTTGTCGGCCATATCGCGCAGAGCGGCCAGCATATCGTCGGTCACTTCGAAATGCTTCACAAAAGCATCGTCCGATTTATATTGCCGGCGTATCTCCTTGCGGTGGTCGTCTACATATCTGATGGCATAACGGTTGATAAGCCCCTTGGCCATGACATTACGGTAATATCTGGTATACTCCATAGTGTCGAGCGGTACGAAAGCATCGGGAGTTATGCCGCCTCCGCCGTATACCGGGCGGTTGAGTCGCAGAGTCCGGTAGACAGTAGAGTCATTTCGGCGTATGCTGTCAGCGTGCATCAGTTCGCCATGATTGAAACGCTCCTCAATATCGCGGCGATAAGCGGCCTCGTCGCCTTTCTCATAAGGTTTCTGTATATCCCGTCCGGTGGGTGTATAATAATGAGCCACAGTGAGGCGAATCATCGAACCGTCTGGCAGAGGCAGAGGACGTTGCACCAGACCTTTGCCAAAAGAGCGACGCCCTACGATTATCCCCCGGTCGTGATCCTGCACCGCGCCCGAAGTGATTTCCGATGCTGAAGCGGAATACTGATTGACCATCACAGCCAGACGTCCGTCGGCGAAGAGCGGCGTGCGTCCGCCGGGTTGCACTCTTGCGTCATAACGCGGCGCATTAAGCCCCTCCGTATAGACTGCCTCCGAGCCAGGGGGAAGGATTTCGCCGAGCAACTCGACAGCCGCCTGCAGATATCCGCCCCCGTTGTCGGTAAGGTCCAGAATAAGCTGTTTCATACCTTCCTTCTGCAGCCGCCTCACAGCATCGCGCACCTCCTTGGCCGTCTCAGCCGCAAATCGATTGATGCGCACATACCCCGTCGAGGCATCCACCATATATGCGGCATCGACACTATAGATAGGAATATCATCGCGTGTGATTGTAAACTCGATGGTGTCAGTGACCGCCGGGGCCGACAGCCGCAGCACCGTCACATCCACATCTGTCCCCTTGGGTCCGCGCAATCGCTTCATCACATCGGAATTCTTCATTTTCACTCCGGCGATAGCAGAGTCATTGACAGCGATGATACGGTCGCCGGCCAGAATGCCGACACGTTCCGACGGCCCACCGCTCACTGTCTGAATCACATATAGCGTATCGGAGTTCATATTGAATGTTATACCGATCCCGGAGAAATTGCCCTGTAGCGGCTCATTAAGCTCGCGGGTCTCCTCTGGAGTGGAATAAGCCGAATGCGGATCGAGCTTTTCAAGCATCCCCCTTATGGCATCTTCCACCATTTTGTTTTCATCGACCGAGTCGACATACAGCTGGGCAATAGCCTTTTCGGCCATAAGTAGTTTCTGCTCCGGTGTGTCGGGACGAAACGCCCTGGCGATGAGGCCCCCGGCCATCACCGTCACAATGGCGACCGACATGAATATAGTGAATTTACGCATTATGACAAAGTTATATAATGAAAGAATCAGAAATAGAGAGCGTCAGGACGTTGAAACGCGCATATCCTACGGTCTGAATTATGATCTGCCGCAGGCCTCGGCGCACTGTCGTGGCGAGGGGATGAAGCGGCTGACGTCAGAATAACCGTTATGCAGCAACTCTCGCACCATCGAGGATGATACCGTGGCAAGCTCCGGTTTTGCTGGCAGCAGAATGGTGTCAATATCAGATATCATCCGGTTGGCATCCGCCAGATTACGCTCATATTCGGCATCGATGGCATTACGGAATCCTCGCACCAGAAGGCGGCAACCATGCCGGGCTGCGGCCATAGCCGTCAGACCGGAGTAGGCAATAGCGCTCACAGCGGGCACATCGGCGAAAAGAGCGTTGATGTCGTCCGCACACTTCCGGGCATCAGACGTAGAGCACTTATGCTCATTATAACCCACTCCGACCACCACTCCTTCCGGGCATATCTTCAAAGCACGGGCCACCAGGTCGAGATGCCCGATGGTAAAAGGATTGAAGCTCCCTGCGAAGAACGCCATCATATCTCGGAATCGTCCTCCACCACGAGATTGTCGATGATAAAATTCTGACGGTCCATCGTATTCTTGCCCATATAGAATTCCAGCAGTTTCTCCACCATATCATCGCGGTTGAGCTTCACCGGGTCGAGCCTCATGTCCGGTCCGATGAACTCGGCAAATTCCACATCATTGATTTCACCAAGGCCCTTGAATCGGGTGATTTCAGCATCCTTGCCGAATAGATTGATTGCTGCGATTCTCTCCTCGTCGGTGTAGCAATAATACGTATCCTTCTCACCCTCCGACATATTTTCCTTCTTGCGCCGTCCCTTTGCGGCAGGGCGCCGCGAAGTCTTTTTATTGCGCACACGGAAGAGGGGAGTCTGAAGTATATGCACGTGCCCCTTCTTGATAAGATCGGGGAAGAACATGAGGAAGAACGTGATAACCAGCAGACGAATATGCATCCCGTCGACATCGGCATCAGTGGCGATAATCACCTTATTATAACGCAATCCCTCGATGCCGTCCTCAATATTGAGAGCGGCCTGCAGGAGATTGAATTCATCATTCTTGTAGACTACCTCCTTCGTCATTCCATACGAATTGAGCGGTTTCCCTCTAAGAGAGAATACGGCCTGAGTCTCGGCGTTGCGCACTTTGGTGATAGTGCCGGTGGCCGAGAGACCCTCGGTGATAAAAATCGACGACTCATCGCGTCGGTCGACCTTTGCGTTCTGTGGCAGAGAGTCATTGTAATGCCATCGGCAGTCGCGGAGTTTCTTATTGTGCAGGCTCACCTTCTTGGCCTTCTCACGAGCCAGTTTCGCCACACCCGACATGGCCTTGCGCTCCTTCTCCGAAGCTGCAATCTTGCGTAGCATTACGTCGGCCACATCAGTATGCTTGTGCAGATAGTCGTCGAGAGCCTTCTTGATGAAATCACCCACAAACTTATTGACAGTCAATGCGTCTTCATCAGGCGAGATTTTGCTCGAACCGAGTTTTGTCTTGGTCTGCGACTCAAACACCGGTTCCTGAATCCTCACAGCCACCGCCGCCACCAGGCCGTTGCGGATATCAGAGAACTCGTAGCCCTTGCCTGAGAATTCCTTGATAGTGCGAGTCACATGCTCGCGGAACGCCGAGAGGTGGGTGCCTCCCTGAGTAGTGTTCTGGCCATTGACAAAGCTATAATACTCCTCGCCATACTGGTCGGTATGAGTGAGCACTACCTCAATATCATCTCCTTTGAGATGAATGATGGGGTAGAGAGGTTCGGCGGTAAGCCGGTCTTTCAGCAGATCCTCCAGACCGTGGCGTGAGATATAGCGTCGGCCGTTGAAATAGATGGTCAGTCCGGTATTAAGATACGTGTAATTATTGACCATAGTCTCCAGGAAATCAAGATTGAAATGATAGTTCCTGAATAGTTCCGGATCTGGATGGAAGCTCACCATCGTGCCGTTGGGTTCGGTAGAGGGCAGCAGATCGGTGTGCTCCTTAAGATACCCCTGTTCAAAAGCGACGCGCACCATTTTGCCATCGCGGAACGAGCATACCGTACACTCCGTCGATAGAGCATTGACAGCCTTCAGGCCCACACCGTTCAGACCTACCGACTTCTGGAAATTCTTACTGTCGAACTTACCTCCGGTATTGATTTCAGAAGCCACCTCGCGCACCTTGCCGAGCGGTATTCCACGACCGTAGTCGCGTATAGTGACCGAGCCGTTGTCGTCGACCGATATGTCGATTCTCTTTCCGGCCCCCATGTTGAATTCATCGATAGAGTTGTCGACCACCTCCTTGATCAGCACATAAATGCCGTCTTCGGGGTGAGTGCCGTCGCCGAGTTTGCCGATATACATTCCTGGACGTCGCCGGATGTGTATGTTCCATTCGAGAGTCTGGATGGCATCCTCATTATAGTCAGTCTGTATCAGAGCCGGAGTTTCGATGTCGGAGTCATCGGTTGCGCCGGCAGAATTATTCTGGGTATATACCTCCTCGATTGAAGCGGCGCCCTTGGCCTCCTCATCGGGAGTGGAGAAATTGAATATATTGTCGGAATTCATAGTCGAAGAGAATGTCGTTATGTAGAATAGAATAAATGTGGCGAGAGCCTCCGGCGCGATATGTATCGGCGGAGGCTCGTGTAAATCAACGGAAAAGGAGAGCGGAAGCCTGTGCGGCGATACCCTCCATGCGCCCTGTGAACCCGAGACGCTCGGTGGTTGTGGCCTTTACCGACACTCTGTCGGGCGGGATTTCCATTACTTCGGCCAGAGTGTCACGCATTCTGTCGATATGCGGGCGGAGTTTAGGTTGCTCAGCCATTACGGTAATGTCGCAATTGCCTATTTTCCAACCTCTGGATTTGATTTCGAGAGCCACGTGTCGCAGCAGAATCTTTGAGTCGATACCCTTGAAACGCGAGTCGGAGTCGGGAAACAGTTTGCCGATATCCCCCAGAGCCAGGGCCCCGAGCAGGGCATCGCATAGAGCATGTATCGCCACATCCGCATCGCTATGACCGAGCAGCCCGAGCGAATGGTCAATCCGGATTCCGCAGAGCCATAATTCCCGCCCCTCCACGAGGCGGTGCACGTCAAACCCGTTGCCTATTCTGAAATTGCAGTCCATGATTGAGTCATCGGTTGCGACGTCCGAGCAGGTCGCGCAGTCCGTCCATGTCGAAAGTCAGGGTGAAACGTAAAGTCTGGTCGAGCGGCGAGCTTTGTGCAGTGGCCAGCATGTAAGAAGCGTCAAGCTGCACTACATTGAGCGAGAAACCCGCGCCGAAAGCGAAGTAAGAGCGCCCCCCCTTCGATGCATTCTCATAATTATATCCTGCCCGCACGAAGAACTGCTGATTGTAGGCATACTCACCTCCGAACGATACATTTATTTCCTTGAGTTCCTCAGCGAATCCGCCGGGAGCGTCAGTAAAACTTTTGAATATTCCTGAGATTGGCGACATCGTCTCCCACTTTTCGAGAGCCTCGTCATAAGCGGCTTCCCCTTCCGGCGTGCTTTCGAAGTCCTTGAGCCGGGGCTTCGTGGGCACAAGGAGCTTGTTGAGGTCAAGGCCGAACGCGAGAGTATGGTAATCAGCCAGAGGGAACATGAAGTTGGTGCCCAGACGCAGGTTGGTAGGAAGGAATGCGTAAGTGGCGCCATGATCATAGCTCACTTTCGAGCCGATATTACTTATGTCGAATCCCCACGACCACTGGCATTCGTTGCGACCCACCATAGGATATGTGACGAAATATCCCGATATGTCGGCGCCGAATGCCGATGCGGCGGTATTAGTATCGCCCGAATAGGCATCCTCGTATGAAAGGTCGGACAGAATATATCGTAGCACGACACCCATAGAGAACTTCTCCGACAGCTTTCTGGAATACCCCACATCAAAAGCGAATTCATAGGGGTTGATTGTCTGCATCACACCGTCGTAGCCCGAGTCCTGGTTGGACATCGACACTTCGCCGAGCGAGAAATACCGGAACGAGGCTGAGAGAGCCTGATTGTCGCCGCTGCCGAGTTTCCAGTAACCTGCGAGATTCGCCAGAAAGATATCATTGACAATTTTACGCAGCCATGGAGTATATGATATCGAAAGTCCGCCTGTGGAATAGGCGAACGCGTATTTCGAAGGATTCCAGAACTGAGAGTTCATGTCGGGATCGGTGGCCGCACCGAGATTACCCATAGCCGAGCCACGGGCATCCGGGGTGATGCTAAGTGTGGTCACACCGGTATTGACGGGATTGAAGTCATTGTCTTTGATGTCGTTCTCGCCGGCTGCCAGCATGGGAAGTATGGCCAGTGAGAGGGCGAGAGTCGAGAGAAGTCGTTTCAGCATCATGTAAAAACAGAAAAAATTATCAGGATTCCCCACAAGTGTCCACAATAGTGCATATCGAGGGGAATCCTGGTGATATAACTGAAAAATAGCTTGATTATTGCCCTATGACAGGGAGGCAGATAGTGGCGGAGTGCGATTTATTCTGTCCGTCGCCTGTCTCCAGCAGATAAGCCTTGTAGACACCGGGGGAGACGCGAAGTCCGCGAGAGTCGGTGACATCCCAAATGCACTCGCCATTGGCGAACGGCAGCCGCGCCACGGATTCTCCCTCAGGCGATAGAATCACGATTTCAGCCGATGCGGGCGATTCTCCGACTGCCGTAATCGTAGCGTGCATGTCGATTGCTGTCTCACTGAGGCGTATTGAGAATTTAGGACGCGACGGGAGATAAGAGAAAGAAGTCTCAGCCGTGGCATGATTTCCGGCGGCATCGTAGACAGTTACTTTTGCCGTGTGATATCCCTCCGAGAGGTTGGGGAGAGGAATCAGTCGGGTGTAGGCTTCGCAATCCGGGTCGGCCATCGGAATAGCATGGGTACCGGCAGAATAATCGCGACCGTCAATCATGAGCCTGAACGAAGGGGCGAGTGCATCGGTGGAATATCCGAGCGCCACATCGTCGGAGACGCGGATGCTGAGTTCGGCATTGGCCTCATCAAACGAGAAATGCTCTATGACCGGGGGATAATTGTCGCGGTCGCCGGGAGTGTCGTCGGTGGAAGCTGCATAAATTCCGGAGAGCAATCCTCCCCCCGCTATTCTGACAGAGGGGTCGTAGACGCAGGCATGAATACGTCCGGGCTGTCCGGCAAACTGTCGCGCCGAGACAGGAACGGCTATATCGGCGTTAAACTCGCCGTTGTGCACCCGGGCTGTAGCCATGCCGAGCTGTACGTCAGTTTCCGGCACCCGAAGTTCGGTTTCGTCGCCTGTGCATATGTCGGGAGATATGAAAGTTCTGGCGGGCTGCATGAGCCGTAGCACGACAGAACCGTTGAAATCATGGTCGATTTCACCCGAACCGGAGGCATCGGCCACATACCCCTTGACGTTGATACGCTGTCCTGCTGTCAGTTCTGGCTCGCTCATCTGGAAGCATATACGTCTCAATGTCACCGGGAGCACGATGGCGGGGTCGCATATAAGCTGATATGCCAGTTCATTGTTATTATTCGTCTGGCTCTTTGTACGGGCCAGGACTTCCCCGATTGTCAGCGGACTTTCATGGTAAGGAGAAGTCTCGCGATTGCCGTTGCGGAAGAGATTATTGTAGAATGTCTCAAAGAGGAGTCCGTTCTCACCCGACCACGTCTCACGAGTGGCGAGCAGAGTGCCGATTGCACCGTATTTTGTCGACAGGACGATTGATTCCCCCATTCCTCGTGTGCCTCTGTCGACATCCGAAAGCGAGCATCCTGCGAATCCGATAAACGGCAGATACTTGTTGCGTAGCCTGTAGACATCGGCCGCGAGAAAGAAATCACCTTCAAGATTAAGCATCTTTCCGGAACCGTGGCCGAAATAAGTCACCATCATGCATCCCCGGTCGAGATTATTGAAGAATTTCTGTTGAGCCGGGCGGTATCCGTAGGCATCTACAGGGATGTTGGAGCAGATGATGGAATAATCGCTCAGCCTGTCAGTGCGGTAAGACTGCTGTATGGCCTGAATGTCATGGGTGTGGAGGTTGCCGCAACCGCCGACGTGAGAGAACGCATTGAGATAATATTCCATATTTTCACCCTTGAGGTATCGTTCTATTTTCTCAAGAATGATTTCGGCCTCGCCGGGCGAACGGAGCGGGAGCAGCCCGACGCCGACCTCCATCTGATTGGACTGAAGAGCAGCGAGCTCTATATAGTCGGCCATCATGCCATATATATCGTTGGCATTGGGAGTTCCCTTGTCCTGCATCAGAGTATTTGCCTGGTACGCGATAATACCTTCCTGTTGCTGTTTTTCATTGACCACGCCACGGAAATCAGCGTAAAGCGGCCCCATCAGAAGGAGATTGCGGCAAGGTCTCTGCGATGAATAAGTGGCCTTCACCAAGGCCCGGTAAGCCATCGGGTCAGGCAGACCTTCCGAGAATTCATTGTAGCATTCCTCAGTTGTGGCCACCAGAGTAGTGATGCCGTCATGCTTCTCATGAATCATGGCCAGCCGGCGGGCCGTGTCATATAGCTGAGGAATACAGATTATCACCATGTCGGCACCCTCGGCTGCTTTGCGGTGAAGATTCTGATTTGTTATGGCCGAATATCCGCACTCAAAACCTTTAATCTGATGTTGGGGCATCAGGGGGTCGAACACCACCACCACCGGGGGCTGTGTCTGAGTCATCTCGTATCTCACTCTTGCCATACCGTCCTTACCGTCGGGCCATACCTTAAGATTGACAGGCCGCGAGGGGTCGGTGACATCGAAAGCCATATATCCGGAGCCTTCCGGAATGCGGATTGAGCACTCCTGCGAGCGGGTCATATTCGGGAAAGCCACCATATCCTGATTTATTCTTGTCCCGTCGGACCCCTTGAGCGAGGGGATGCCCCGCCGGTAAGACAGTACCCAATAGTCGAGATTGGCCACTTGCGGCCTGCACCCGATATTGACCTCCACAAATACATTGGCATTCTCGCCGGGCACATTGACAGAGGTATATTTCGGAGTCACCGAACGCATGGCGCTGCTTGCCAGAAGGTCAATCCGGTAATTGGGGGTATCGGAATCTTCGGCCAGTCCGAATTTCCAAGATCCGGTGGTCAGATGGTCAAGATAATACGCACACTCCATTGTCCCCTGGGAGCCAGGCAGGGCATCCGGGAGGAACACGGGCCATGAGAGGCGCGGATTGTTGCCTGATATTTCCTCGCCATAGAAGAGTTGACCGGTGTCGGTGCAATTCTGCAGCAGGTCGACCTCATGGCTCACCATGCCGTAACCATAGTTTATCTCCGAGGCGGGTGATGGATTGTCGCCCGGTTCAAGACACTCCATCTGAGTGGGCTCGTAAGTATCGGTGAGGAAATAATACCCGGTAGAAGAATAAATGTTGCGGTTCTTGCGGCTGAAGTATCCGTCGGCCACATCGGCCTGGTGTGTTTCAATATAAAATTCATCCGGACCCTCGGCATAGAAATACATCTTATCCATCGAATGGATTGAAGCCACCGGAGTCAATTGATCCGAATATAACGTGGCCCCCGACGCATCGGTGAAATTCATGTCGAGCTGTCGGCCTCCACGTCCGAGAATCGCCACACGCTCGGGGTTGCTGAACCCCATCGACAGTAGTGCCGAATGGGATATTTCGAATACACCGGAGCGGTCGACTCCCACTTTGACCCATTTCCCGGAGGCCATGCGGGATTCCGGCATGAATCTGACATTTGCCGCGGCATTCGGCGCCGAGGCGAGCAGAAATAACGAGAGCGAGAGATATAATTGTTTCATAAGCGATTCAGTGGAATAGAAAGGAAAGTTGAGTAGATGCTGATCATTTAAGTAATTGTTCAAATTTAACCGATAGTAATTGAAATGGAATCTTTTATACAATCTGCAGCTTCTTTTTGCCGCTTCCGGCTGTCGCTGAGTCGAATATGGCTATATTCACCTTCACTCCGCACCGGAATCGACTAAAAAACAGTCACGCATATTGCATAAATTAAATTTGAACACTTACTTAAAACGAGTGGATAGCATAGGCGTTGCCGAAGAGTCGGCCGTATCCGACACCGAAAGCGTCAGCCCCTCTTCCAGTCCGGATTGCGAGGCGATGACCGGCGCAAGAATCACATCCCCCATTTTAAGTGTATTTCGTGTGGAAAGTCTGACCAGAGCGGAGTATAGGGGTGCTGTATCGGAATTGAAGTCAGTATACAGAGATTCCCTTCCGGGTCTGAGCACGGCGAGTCGCAGCGCTTCCGGCGGCTCCTGATTCCACTCACCGAGCACTACCGCATTGTCAAAACAGAGATCGGCCGCATCAAAAGACTCTCCATTGCAAATGCAGTCGAAGACATGCTTCGGCAAAATTATGAAAGCGACCGTCCACTGCGCCACATATCTATGGGCGAAACGGCTGGCGATACATTTCCCCAGCCTTCCGATTTTGCCGGCCAAAGCCGTTATGGCCACGAACCCAGAGGCGAAATCAGGTATATAAAGCGGACGGTCAGAAAGCAGCCAGCAGGAGTCGGGCCATATTGCTTTGGCCGGCTCCTGCGGATTGGGCAGAGATGTAAATTCCGCGTAGATTTTCATTGCATGTATTTTTCCAGAGGAGACGGGATACAGTTTTTGTTAATGTATAAATCGTAGGTAAGTGTTCAAATTTAACCGATAGCAACTGAAAGAGAATCTTTCATACAACCTGCGGCTTCGTTTTCTTGCCGCTTCCGGCTGTCACAGAGTCGAATATGTTCATAATCACCTTCACTCCGCACCGTAATCGACTAAAAATAAGCCCGCATATTGTATAAATTTAAATTGAACATCGCTTATGAAATCACTGAGCGGTGACAGCCAGCTTCTTCGATCGGGTGGCGGAAGAGCCATCGGGCGAAGTGACAGTGGCACGGTATACGTATATGCCTCTGGGCACACGCACGCCGTCAGACGAGCAGAGATTCCATGGGATGGAGAGAGATGCCAGCATGTCGGTGGCGGCAGTGCGGGAGGAGGTCCATACCCGGCGTCCGTTGAGGTCGAACACCTCTACAGTGCAATCCACCGAAGCCATCGGACGGTCGGTCGAGAGGATGAAATTCACCTTGTCGCGTGCCGGATTGACATCTGTGGCGAGGTCGTAGATTTCAGGGCGTTTTGAAGCTGCTACGGTAAAGGAAATGTCGGCAGAGGACGAATTGTTGGCATTATCCCATACAGTCAGTCGGAGGGTGTGCTCCCCGGCTTCGAGGGACGGCAGAGGATAGAGTATGTGGCCGGCCGTGAAATCTTCCGGATCCGGAGTATAGTACTCATTGACATCATCGAAATATGTGCGTCCGTCCATGATGAGAGTCAACTGATGCCCTATGCCGAGAGCCGATAGATTTATGCCGGATTCGTCAGATACAGTGGCCATTACCACAGGAGAGCTGTGCACGACTCCGCCGTCTTCGAAATCATTTCGGTTAAGGGCGAAGAAATGGATTTCAGGTCCTTGATTGTCGGTTTCGGTCGAATCATCATATCCGAAGATATAGAAATCGGAGCAATTGCCGTGGGCTTCGCGTCCGTCGTCGGAATATGCATAGCATGAGAGCTGAGCAGGATTATATATCTGTTCCACATCTGTAGGAATGAGCAGAGTGGTATGCCATCTTCCCTCTTCGACTTTAGCCATCCCCTTATAGAGCATTGTGGGGCGGTCGTTGAAGAACTTTGTCGACGAAGTATTGGCATAAGGGCGTGTCTCCACCACTTTTTCGGCATCATAGAGGGTAAGTTCGATTGTGCCGTTGAAAGAAGCGTCGACTACGTCTCCGCTATCCTTTACCACACCGGATATCTCCATGCGTCCTCTGGCCGGCACTACAGCCATTTCATCAGGAGTGGCTTCGAAGTCAATGTCGCCGATCGAGGAGACAGATATTGAAGCAGAGGGCACTCTCATACGCATGGCCGGGTCGCCGACGATTGTGAAACGCAGTTTATTGTCGTCATTCACTTTATCTTTGGCATCACACAGAATATCGCCTATGCGGCGTCCGACACCAGGATTGGAGTCATCAAACATAACGGATCCCATGGCATTGCTCATATCACCGTTATTGGAGATGTATACGCTTCGTGTCGGGCATATAGTAGCGATTATGCCTCCTTGCGGATTGCTCCACAGCACCTCCGCACCGCTTTGGTTATCCTGGTCGATGCGGGCGAACTCACATGTCGCGGCATAGAGGAATGGGAGATTCCTGTTGCTGAATGACTGAATGTCGGTCCATTCCAGCAGCTTCTCATGAGTCCATTCTACAGTAGAGGCATGGCCGATGTAGTTGATATAGCTCAGACCGCTGTTCCAAAGTCGGAGAAGCCGCTCCTTTGCGGCAGGGAAAGTGCCACCTTTCTGGGCGAGCACTCGCTCATATGAATCAAGATACATCTTCTCGACATGAAACTTCCGCGCCGTCTCAGAGGCCAGCATATTATTGAGCATACTTTCTGACTGACTCATATGAAAGAACTTTGTGTCATCGGCGTCATCGGCAAGGAAAAGCATTTCATTGCGCCAAGAGCCGGATTCGGTGGAAGTGACATAGTCGATATACTTGGCCACCATCGCTTCTGCTTCAGAAGCAGAGCGCACCGGCATACGCCCTACGGCCACACGTATAGGTTGTCTTTTCAAATCGAACGACAGATTGTTGTAGTCGTCGAGCATGCCGATATAATCATCGCAGGGAAATGAATAAGTCGGGCCGGATCCGTTAGGCGACTGCCATATCGGGATACGCGGGTATCCGGCCGAGCGGGTCACTTCCATAATCTGCTTATTGTCGTAGGTGGGCCGCGACATTATCAGGCAATAGCGGATACGCCCGGTAGGTTCGCCATTTTCCGGAGCCGGCGACTGACCGCGGTCGTACCACATCTTCATCAGTCGGCGGAAAGCCCCGACATCCGGGGTGCCCGACGAGAACTCATTATAGATAGTCTCCGGTTCGAGCACCTGCACCGACAGTCCGTCATGTTCCCGGTGGTGTGCGGCCAGGGTGTTGGCCGCGGCCAGATATTCATGGGGAGTGATGATCAGCAAGTCGGGGGTATTGAGCGAATGGAGGTCCTGGTTGCTGACCGAAGTGGGTTCGGCTACGGCGTATCCTCCCTTCATCGGGACGAAAGCCACATATTCACGGTTGCCTGACGGTGCGATAAAAGAGGCCGTTGAGCCGCTGAGCGTATACGCCACTTCCTCAGGGCGAGTATGATCGGTGATATCCCATATTCTCATTCCGCTCTCAGCGTTTGCGATATTGAGGCGGGTCGCTTTCCGGAGAAAGACCGGGAAATAGAGTTGTCCGTCGCGCAGAGTGAGATGGCGTGTATATGCAAGTTCGATATAATCGAGATTCGCGAAACGCACCGTGCCCGGGCATGAGAATGCCACCGACAGTGACGACTGCTCGGATGAAGAGGAGCCGGATCCTGCGGATGTGACATATTTCAGATAGTTATCGTCAAACTCGCCGTTTGAATTCGCGAGCGCGCCGATGTTAATGGTGAGCGGGTTTCCCTGAGGCGGGGTGACGGTGACAGTGGAGGAGGCAGTTGTGCGTGTGCCGAATGCAATCCTCCAGTTGATTTCATCGGAGGCCTTGTCAGTCAGGGCGAATGAGATATTGCGTGAAGGGGTGTTGCGGAAATCCTCGCCGAGATATATCCGGCCGGAAGTCGAGGGGTGCATCAGATCCTGTTCGTGCAGCAGCATTGCCGTAAACACTGACGACTCTTCTGAAGCGGAAGTCGGGAGTGACGCCGCTGGGAGTGTGACATCCGAAGCGTTGCGGTCGCTCAGGAAATACCATGACTCCTCTGCATAAGGCTGCATGGAATGCTCATAGGGTAGGGAAGAGGATGTGGCAGACCGCGACCAGCGGATATGGTTGTGTCCGAAGAACCAGATTCCGGCGGCACTTTTCACCGACGGCAGCATAGGCAGGTCATCGGGGTCAGACTCTCGCAGAGCGTCTTCCTGCAGACGCCCTCCAAATCCATACACATTCACTTTCTGTGGATCCTGGAATCCGAGCTGTCGCAGCGTCGAGGCGCTGACAAACTGAATGCCTGTCTGGCTGACCCTGATTTTTCCCCAGTTGCCGTCGGCCAGTACGGAAGATGCGGCATATCCGGCCGGGTCGTGGGCTGATACAGACAGGGTGCATAACAAAGCCGCCGCCGCGTAAGCGCAGCGTCGCAGGAGTCGTGATATTCGTCTGGGGTCGTAGATAATCGTCATGATGCAGCGGAGATACTGGTGTGTGTCACAGACAGGAGTGGCGTCTTGTCCGGGCGCAAAGCGATGGCTGATGATTCTCGTAGTCATCTGAATCCGGCTTTCGGGACAGGCGAGGCGTCTCCATTTATTAATAACGTGATTGAGTGGGATGTATTGTGTATCGAACCGGCGACGCGGAGTGGCGGGCCGAGGCCGTTCAGTGATGTGGCGCGGCCGGAGTCCGGCCGGAGTCGGGAGGAGTCTCGTAGGGCCATACGGCCCCGTTGAGGTAATTCTGCCATTCCTGTCGTGAGCCGCAGAATACGTTGAGATCGACATCTCCCCGGATACCTGCCACACGCCCGTGATGGTTGAACTGCCAGAAGGTCCATTCCGCATTAATGGGAGTGGGCTGGAACGAACATATCCAGAGCGATGCGCCGGGCATTGTCTCACAGAGATATTCATAATAACCGGTGCGGTTGGAATAAAAAGTTACCCTCAGGCCGCTCAGGTACAGATAGTCGGCCATTGCCTGAATGCTTTTTGCGATTTGCAGGGAGTCGACACCTGCAGGATTGCCGCTCTCCTCCACATCGATTGCCACTCCGAGGTCGAGGTGGCGGTTGCCGATTGCTTTGACGAGATTCATGCCCTGGCTGATGCCATCGCAGTCGAAACGGAAGAAATGGTAGGCACCGATTTTCATTCCCGCATGAGTGGCCTTGTTGTAATTGATGCGGAAATTCTCGTCACGGAAGGTGTCGCCTTCCGAAGCCTTGATGAATATGAACTCAATGCCGTCGGCGGCTGCGGCATCGAGATTCATCATCCCGTTGTGGGCCGAGACATCAATGCCACGTATAGGATAACGCTCCGGGTCGACATATGGAGGCGATGACATGAACTGCCTGTATGCCCAAAGAGATGTATAGACAAGAATCACCACCACCGCCAGAAACGCGACGCACACGCGCAGGTCGGTCACTTTGACCGCTACGCGCGAAAATGATGATAGTGGAGGCAGTGTTTTCATAGGCAGGGGTGCATGGGAGTCCGGCGAGATAAGGCCTGAAGAGAAGGCGCAGCCAACCAAATGCAAAATAACAAAAAAAGAGGGGATAAATCAAAAAAAAGGGAGGCAAAAATTGTTAAAGCATATAATTGAAAAGAGAGAGTAGTGCGGTGATTTTGAAAAATGAATTTAAAGGTGTAAATTTGTAGTCTGTTTCGATGCGCGAGCTTCAGCTGCTATATTGTGGAATCGCGATGTCGGACCGGAATTATGACTGCAACGCTTGATGACCGACGCACTGTTTCACATAATAGCCATAATAGTGGCCGTACTTGGAGTGGTGAGAGGATACCGCAGAGGCCTTACCGGAATGGTGACTTCGGTGTTCGGGCTCGCCTTCGGAGTGGTATGCGCTCATATATTCTGTGATGGCGCGGCAGAGGTGGTAACGGATGTTCTGCCGTCTGGCCTCGCCGATCGCTCAGGCTATTACCTGACCAGCAATATCGGCGCCGGAGTCGTCTACTTCCTGATATACTACATATTCCGTAGCATCACCAAAGTGATACGACAGGCTCTGGAATCGGATGGTAGCGGACTTCTGAACTCTCTGACCGGGGCATTCTTTTGTGTCAGCAATTATCTGCTGATGCTCTCGATAGCCTACAATGTAGGAGTCGGTCTCAACCCGTCGAGCCAGCTGATGCGTCATGGCCGTGCCGACGACGGCAACATCATAGAGGCCGTGATGTGGATAGCGCCGGCAGCCCTCGGGAGTGAGAGCTTCAGCGAGTTTGCTCTCGAAGAGCAGCTGCGCCATGCCCGCACCATATCGCTCCACGACAACCGGCCGACGGCGTCGGATGTTATATGTAAGTGTTGAAAATTAAGTAAGTGTTCAAATTTAAACGAATATAGCATGTGGTGAAAGGAAATCGTTTATACAGTCAGCGGATTATTTTTTCCCATCCCTCCCGACCATCTTCTGCTACTAAAATCGGACACTTGCATAAAGAATAAGAATAACCCCTAAAACCAAAACAATACTGCAATGCTAAAGGTGACGGATCTTCATGCGGAGATCAACGGTAAAGAGATACTCAAAGGAATCAATCTTGAGGTCAGGCCCGGCGAAGTGCATGCCATCATGGGTCCGAACGGCAGTGGCAAGTCGACACTGTCGATGGTGCTGGCCGGCAATCCGGCCTACACAGTGACCGGTGGCACAGCCGAATTCTATGGCAAAGACCTTTTGGCCATGCCTCCTGAAGTGAGAAGCCACGAAGGCGTGTTCCTCGGATTCCAATATCCGGTGGAGATTCCGGGAGTGTCGATGATGAACTTCATGCGTGCCGCTGTCAATGCCCGGCGTAAATACTTCGGCGAGCCCCCCATGGGAGCGGCCGACTTCCTCAAGCTGATGCGCGACAAGCGGGCAGTAGTGGAACTCGATACCAAACTTGCCTCGCGCAGTGTCAACGAGGGTTTCTCCGGCGGAGAGAAGAAACGCAACGAGATATTCCAGATGGCAGTGCTTGAGCCTCGGCTGTCGATTCTCGACGAGACAGACTCCGGGCTCGACATCGATGCTCTCCGCATCGTGGCCGAGGGTGTCAATAAGCTCAAGACTGCCGACAATGCCACTATAGTCATCACCCACTATCAGCGCTTGCTCGATTATATCAAGCCCGATGTGGTGCATATCCTCTATAAAGGGCGCATCGTGAAGACAGCAGGGCCGGAGCTTGCACTCGAACTTGAAGAGCGCGGCTATGACTGGATAAAAAAAGAACTCGGCGAGGAGTAAATGTCAATATGGAAAATTCACTCAGACAATATATCGACCTCTATCGTGCCAATGGCGAAGACCTTGATTCGCGTTCGGCACCGGTAATCAACGCACTGCGTCGCGATGCGTGCCGGCGGCTTGAAGAGATGACTCTGCCGGCGGCCGGAACGGAGAATTATGAAGTGACCGATCTCCCCGGCATACTCGGACACGACTATGGTCTGAACGTGCGTCGAGTGCCGCTGGCAGTCGACCCTGCGGAGAGTTTCCGTTGCGGAGTGCCGCGAATGAGCACCGCACTCTTCATGCTTGTCAATGATCGCTTCGGGCGCATAGGCGACAGTGAATCTGTACTTCCGGTAGGAGTCGAGGTGTGCGGTCTGGCGGATATGGCGCGTCGGTGTCCCGAGCGTGTCGCCGATTATTACGGGCGTCTGGCCGACATGGCCAATCCGATAGTGGCGCTCTCAACGCTTCTTGCCCAGGACGGAGTGTGGATCCGCATTCCGGCCGGAGTGAAAGTGGAACGCCCGGTGCAGCTGGTGGAGATACTCGGTGGGGCCGACAATCTGATGGCAGTGCGCCGTGTGGTGATTGTGGCCGAACCCGGCTCCGAGGTCAGGATACTGGTATGCGACCATACCCTCCCGTCAGCACGCGACATGATGGCACTGCAGACCATAGAAATTTATGCAGCCGAAAACTCTCGCGTAGAACTCTATGACCTTGAGGAATCCTCAGAGGGCACACACCGCCTCTCATCGCTCTGGCTTCGCCAGGAAAAAGACTCACATGTCACTCTCAATGGACTGACCATCTACAACGGTGTGACCCGCAACGAATACCATACCGTATTCGCCGCTCCCGGGAGCACACTTCATCTTTCCGGGATGGGAATAGCCGACAGGGAGAGAGTGATCGACACTTATTCGCACGTAGACCATCAATACGGTCACTGCAGCACAGAGGAACTGTTTAAATTCTCAGTCGATGACAAAGCCCGCTGTGCCTTCACCGGAATGGTGAAAGTAGCCCATGGCGCGGAGAAGACAGAGGCCAGCCAGACTAACCGCAACCTGATTGGCAGTCATGAGGCGCGGATGCACTCCAAGCCTCAGCTTGAGATATATAATGATGACGTCAGATGCTCCCACGGCTCGGCCACCGGGCGTCTCGACGAGATGCAGCTATTCTATATGCGGACACGAGGTCTTGACGAATCAGAGGCCCGTCTGCTGCTCAAGCAGGCATTCATGGCCGATGTGATCGACAAGGTGGCTATACCCGGACTTCGCGAACGGCTGATCTATATGGTGGAACGCCGTTTTGCCGGTGAGTCGGCAGGATGTCATGACTGCAATTCCGAATGCCCCGGCCTGCGCGGCTGAGCTGACGGCTAACAATACGATAATATGGAAATATATGATGTGGAAAAGATAAGGTGCGACTTCCCTTCGCTGCAGCGCGAGGTGCATGGCCGCAGTCTGGTGTATCTCGATAATGCCGCCACATCGCAGACTCCCGAAAAGGTGTGGCACGGCATAGAAGAGATGTATCTGGAGCACAAGGCCAATGTGCACCGAGGCGTGCATACACTCTCTCAGGAAGCCACCGATTGCCAGGAGGCCACCCGCAGGCGAGTGCGGGAATATATCAATGCCGCCTCCGAGCGAGAGATAATATTCACGCGCGGAGCCACGGAGGCCATTAATCTTGTGGCTTCCTCGTTTGGCGACCGCTTCCGCGATGGCGACGAGATAATACTCACCGTCATGGAGCATCACGCCAACATAGTGCCCTGGCAGCTGCTGCAGCGTCATCGGGATATAAAGTTGCGTGTGGTGGATATCAATGACCGTGGCGAGCTGGATATGGAGCAATACCGCTCCCTCTTCACCGAACGCACCGTTATGGCGGCATTCGCCCATGTGAGCAACGTGTTGGGCACAGTCAATCCGGTAGAAGAAATGATACGCATCGCGCATTCCCACGGAGTGCCGGTCCTTGTCGACGGCTGTCAGGCTTCGCCGCATATGCGTCTCGACATGCAGGCGCTCGACTGCGACTTCTACACCTTCTCAGCACATAAGATGTATGGGCCTACGGGGATCGGAGTGCTCTATGGCAAAGAGCGCTGGCTTGAGGAGATGCCTCCATATCAGGGGGGAGGAGAGATGATTGGGCATGTGTCGTTTGAAGGCACTACCTATGCCGAACTCCCCTTCAAGTTTGAGGCAGGGACTCCTGATTTTGTGGGGATAGCCGCATTCAGCGACGCTCTCGACTATATTGACAGCATCGGACTTGAGCGGATGGCCGCCCATGAGGCCGACCTGCTGCGCTACACCACAGCGCGGCTGACTGCAGAGATTCCCGGCATACGTATCTTCGGCACTGCACCCCACAAGAGCGCCGTAATCAGTTTTCTGATAGGAGACGAGCATCCGTATGACGTAGGGATGCTGCTCGACACGCAGGGGATAGCCGTGCGCACCGGTCATCACTGTGCCCAGCCACTGATGGAGCGCCTGGGCATTCCTGGCACAGTGCGTGCCAGTTTCGCAGCCTACAATACCCGCCGGGAAGCCGACCTCTTGATAGAAGCCCTGAAGCGCATCGCCTCCATGTTGGGGTGATGCCTTCGTTCTGTCCGGCGGTAAGTGTGTAAATATTTGATTGCCAATAAGTCGCAATGGTAAATTATCAATGCGGCCTATTGGCAATCAATGTATTGGAGTATTCCCTCCGCTCTCTCAGAAATTACTAATCAGGTGTTCAAATTTAATTACTAATCATGTGTCTGAATTTGAATGCTTGCTTAAGAGGCAGGAAAGAATCAATGATAGCGTAAGCAGATCACCGCTTTTTCTCCTCTGTCTCCGGAGCGAAGCGGTCGGGGAATGTCCAGTGCTGACGAGGGCGGCACATGGCATATACCACCAGAGCTATGCCCAGAATTATGAATGGGATGCTGAGCATCTGTCCGAGATTCATGCCGTAGTGCGCAATCATTTCATATTCGGAGCTGACCTGCACGTTTTTCAGATACTCGATAAGGAATCGGGGCACGAAGATGCCGATGAAGAAGATACCGGTGATGAGCCACGGACGTTCCTCAGCGTTGCGCTTCCAGTACATCCACATCAGCAGAGCGAAGAGTAAGAAATAGCATAGTGCCTCATATATCTGAGTGGGGTGGCATGGCAGCGTCTCCCCGTTGCGTGCAAATATGAATCCCCAGGGGAGTGTAGTCGGGCCACCATATATCTCGCTGTTCATCAGATTACCCAGACGTATGAGCCCGCCTACGAGAGCAACCGGAATCACAATCTTATCGAATACCCATGACGCAGGTTTCCTGCTGACAGTCCATGAGAAAATCAGCAGGCCGATGATGTTTCCGATTGTTCCGCCATGACTGGCCAGGCCACCCTGCCATACCTTGAAGATTTCGATTGGATGCTGTGAGTAATAACCCCATTCATAGAAAAAGACATGGCCGAGGCGCGCCCCGAGGATTGTGCCGATTACCAGATAAGCGAGCAGAATGCCGAGCCATCTTTCAGGAGCGCCTTCGTGCTTGAACATTGCCGCCACAATCTGATATCCCAGGAAGAAACCGATGGCAAACATCAGACCGTACCAGCGCACGCTGACCGGACCTAAGGAAAAAAGTATGGGATCTGCATTCCAGATAATTTCTGCCAACATGATGCTGAAAGTTTTAGAAACGTATGATGCCGCGCCGGAGTCAGTCGGCTCAGCGGGCGGCGGCTACGATCTCAGCGGTGTCGCGTGCGATCATCATCTCCTCATCGGTGGGGATGACAACAACTTTCACCTTCGAGTCGGGACCTGAAATGACGATTTCCTGACCGCGAGTCTTATTGGCTTCGGCATCGAAAGTGACCCCGAGATATTCAAGCTGCCGACAGATTTTCTCACGAGTCCCTGTCTGGTTTTCGCCGACTCCGCCGGTGAATACGATTACATCCACGCCGCCGAGCACGGCAGTATAAGCGCCGATATACTTCAGTATGCGGTATTCATACATATCAAGAGCCAAAGTTGCCATCGGGTCGCCGTTGGCCACGGCGTTTTCGATATCGCGCATGTCGCTCGACAGTCCGGATACACCGGCCACACCGCTTTTCTTGTTGATAAGGTCCATCAGACCGTCGGCATCGAGATTCAGGCGTTTCATGAGATAGACGAGGGCTCCGGGATCGACATCGCCTACACGAGTGCCCATCATCAGCCCCTCGGTGGGTGTCAGGCCCATGGAAGTATCGACCGAAACACCATCCTTGATTGCCGTGATGCTGGCACCGTTGCCGATATGGCAGGTGATGATACGCTCCTTCTCATAGGGGAGTCCAAGGAAGTCGCAAGCGCGGCGTGATACGTAGCGGTGGCTTGTGCCATGGAATCCGTAGCGGCGCACACCATACTTTTCGTAATCCTCATAGGGGAGGGCATACATGTAAGCCTTCGCGGGCATTGTCTGGTGGAAAGCAGTGTCAAACACGGCCACCTGAGGCACGTCCGGGAGGATATCTGTCACAGCCTCGATGCCGGTGATGTTGGCAGGATTGTGGAGCGGCGCCACGGGATAGCATTCTTTTACCTTTTCGATGACCTCCGGAGTGATGAGCACCGACTTGTTGAATTTCTCCATGCCATGCACCACGCGGTGGCCAACGGCCTGGATTTCGTCGTAGCTCTTGATTACGCCATAGTTCTCATCGGTGAGCACCTTGAGCACCTGTCGCACTGCCTCTTTAGCATCGGGCATGTCGACCACGATAGTCTCCTTGGAGCCGTCGGGGCGTTTGAATTTCAGAAACGAGTCTTGGAGCCCGATTTTTTCTACGCCGCCTTCGGCAAGCACTTCTTTCGAGTCAGACTCGATGAGTTTGTATTTAACGCTACTGCTGCCGCAGTTGAGCACAAGAATTTTCATTTTGTGTAAAGAGATGAGATTGAAGTCGTTATTGTTGCGGCGCGGAGCCTTGTGAAGGCCCCGTGCCGGGAAGGATTATTTTGCGTTCTTTTCGCCGATGGCCTGGTTGCAGGTCACGATGATAGTGTTGACGATATCGTCTACGGTAGCACCGCGCGACAGGTCATTGACGGGAGCGGCGAGACCCTGCAGAATGGGGCCGACCGCGCCGGCGCCAGCCAGACGCTGCACGAGTTTGTAGGCGATGTTACCCACCTCGAGCGAGGGGAACACAAGAGTATTGGCATGGCCTGCCACCTCGCTGCCGGGGGCTTTTTTCTCGGCCACGCTCTTCACGATGGCGGCATCGCTCTGAAGCTCGCCATCGATTACGAGAGAAGGATCCATCTTCTTGGCAATTTCCACGGCATTGCGCACCTTGTCGACGCGCTCGTGGCTTGCACTGCCCCAGGTGGAGAAGCTGAGCATTGCCACGACGGGGTCGAGCCCTGCAATGTTTTTGGTGGTCTTTGCAGTCTCGACGGCAATCTGTGCGAGTTCTTCGGAAGTGGGGTCAGGCACAACGGCGCAGTCTGCGAATATAAGCATATGGTCCTGACCGTAGGACACATTTTCGGGGAGCAGCATAATGAATGCACCGGATACGACAGAGATGCCGGGTTTTGTCTTAAGCACCTGGAATGCGGCACGAAGCACATGAGAAGTCGGGCTGAGCGCGCCTGCCACCATGCAGTCGGCATCGCCGGCCTTGATCATGAGACATCCGAGATAGAGAGGGTTCTTCACCTGCTCCTCGGCCATCTCCAGAGTCACACCCTTCTTCTTGCGCAGCTCATGGAAGATTACCGCATACTTGTCGGTGAACTCCTTATCATCGGGATTTACGAATTCAGCCTCGCCGATATGAGAGAGATTGAGTTTCTCAGCCTCGGCGATGATTTCATCACGGTGGCCTACGAAAATTATGGTTGCTATCTTGTCGGCCAGAATGCGGTCGGCCGCCTGGAGCGTGCGGGGCTCCTTCGACTCAGGAAGCACAAGGCGCTGCGGCATGGCTTGTGCGGTGGCTGTGAGACGTTCAAACAGGGTCATTGGTATGTAAATTTAAGTTTTAACTGATACTCAAGTTATTGCATATTATCCGCCTTCGGCGGTGGCGTTGCGGCGCCTCTTTGTCGCGATGATGTGAAATCGTGTGTGATTTCCCATAGTCTCATGGCCAGGGGAAGGTTAAGAGGCAAGCGCCAATGCAAAATTAATAATAAGAATGACACGATGCACCATCTCAGAGGATTTTTCTCTTATTTTTTTATTAATTTTGCGTCATGATTTTGGTAAAGCGCCTGCATACCTTCATGCTGAAGACCTTCCTTCCTCTGTTCGCGATGACATTCTTCATCGTGCTCTTCATCGTGTTGATGCAGTTTTTGTGGAAGTATATCGATGATCTTGTCGGGAAGGGACTTTCAGTCGGTGTGCTTGGCGAACTATTTTTCTATGCGGCAGTGTCGATGGTGCCAATGGCGTTGCCATTGGCCATACTTCTGGCCAGCCTGATGACGTTTGGCAACCTTGGCGAGAAATTTGAGCTTACGGCGATGAAAGCCTCCGGCATATCGCTGATTCGCGTCATGGCGCCGTTGATAGTGACCGTGGGCATGATAGCCGTAGGGGCTTTTTTCTTTCAGAACGACATATTGCCCAAGGCTCAGGTGAAGATGTGGACACTGCTCTTCTCAATGCGTCAGAAGTCGCCCGAACTGGAGATACCCGAAGGGGTTTTCTACGACCAGATACCGGGTTTCAACCTGTATGTCAGGGAGAAGAACCGCACCAACGGGATGCTGCACGGCGTGATGATCTATGACGTAAGTCGCGGAGGTGACAACGCGACAGTCATCACGGCCGATTCCGCCCGGCTTGCCCTTACTCCCGACATGAGATATCTCTATCTTCGACTCTGGCAGGGGGAGCAGTTTGAGAATCTTCGCGATCAGAACCGTCGCGCCGCCGGCGACAATACCCCGTTCCGCAGAGAGACATTCGCCGACAAGGAAGTGCTGATCCCATTCGATGCCAACTTCAACCGTCTCGACGAGGGAGGGATGCGCAAACAGTATGTGGGCAAAAACATAGCGGAACTGCGCCATACGATGGACTCCATCTCGCGCCGGCTCGACTCCATAGGGGCACGCACCGGGCCGGAATTAGTGCGAGGCGAGCTCCCGATACTCGGCCAGGTCCGTCCGAATCCCCGCATAGGGCGTCAGTCGGAGAGTGCCGCGTTCGCCCCGGCTTCCTCATCCGGCGCCTCATCGGTGGCTGCGGTAGCCGGAGTGGCCGGCATGCGCGACTCTGCGTCCGCCGGGGTGATTGACGAGGCAGTGCGGGCCATACGGATGGATACCCTGATAGGGAGTCTGCCGGAGCCTCAGCAGGCAGAAATCTACGGTAATGCAGTCAATATAATCGACCGTCGGCAAGGGTCGTTGAGTTTCCGCGCCCAGATGGTGGGTGATGACAAAAAGAATTATCGGCGCCATGACATAGAGCTGATAAAGAAATTCACACTCTCTGTGGCCTGTCTGATATTCTTCTTTATCGGGGCTCCGTTGGGAGCTATAATACGCAAGGGGGGACTGGGCACGCCTCTGGTGATATCGGTGTTGCTTTTCCTTGTGTACTATATCATCGACAATACGGGCTATAAGATGGCGCGCGACGGGCGCATGGCCGTATGGCTCGGGATGTGGCTATCCACGTTCATACTTGCTCCGCTTGGCATCTATGTGACGCGGGCGGCGATGAATGATTCGGTGGTATTCGACAAAGACCGCTATACGGCATTCTTCCGTCGCATCATCGGAGCGCGCATCAAGCGCCATATCACACAGAAAGAGGTGATCATCAATGAGGTCAATCCTCATAAGGGACGCAGAATGCTCCAGTGTCTTGGAGCTGCCGCCGCACGTCTTCAGGCGCGTTACGCCTCGCGCCCCGGCTATGCAGCCTATTGGCTGAGGGGGGGAATATCTCCTGAGAGTGTGGGTGAAGTGGCCGATATGACGGAGGAGTGTGTGGAGTATCTTCACGACAGCCGCGACCATCGTGTGATACGTCTGCTTGATGAGATGCCTGTCGTAAAGCGGGTGTGGGTCTACCGTCCGACAACCCGCCGCTGGCTCTGCCTGACGCTTATGATGCTTCTGCCGATAGGTCTGCCAGTCTATCTGGCGGCTCTGCATGCACATCGGGAACTGCTTTCCGATTGCCG
The DNA here is from genome assembly GCA_002491945.1 of Porphyromonadaceae bacterium UBA7141. Classification (GTDB taxonomy): domain Bacteria; phylum Bacteroidota; class Bacteroidia; order Bacteroidales; family Muribaculaceae; genus Lepagella. Next base: position 11,082 of record DKWX01000013.1, on the reverse strand, counting down.
GACAATCCGCAGAATATCGATGCGTATAGAGGATTGTCTATGATAGCGGCGTCTTGAAAGGAGACGGAGCTTTGTGAAAAATAAGCGTTCTAAGAACGCGTGCTTATGGATATCAATTGTTACAAAAAGCGGCTGCTCATCCCGAGTAGCCGCTTTTTGTGATGTCTTAATAACATCCGGTTTTACTTGATGGAGTCGCCATCTCATAAAAAATGAACAAAATTCTATCTTCTATCTTTCAATGTTATAACACCCTGTGAACAATAAAAGTTATCGGTTCACAGGGTGTTTAACGTTCGTTAACAACTTATGCGGTTTTTATTTTTCAGTCACGTCCGGAACTTCATTGTCAGAGGAATCGTGGCAGACTGAGGCTTTATATCCGATTTTGGAGAAGGCCTCTGCGAGTTTTTCCTCCGAGGTCTTGTCGGGGTCGTATTTTATGGTCACTTTCTGATCGGGAATTGAAGTCTCCACACCTTTGACACCCTTCTCGAAACGCAGGTTGGATTTGATTTTATTCTCGCAGTTCTCACAGTGCATCTTTGGGAGCACCGTGAATACGGCTTCCACCGGAGAGGCTGCGGCTGCACATAGACTGCATGCGCAGATGACCGCGGCAGTCAGGATATTTCGTATTCTCATAGCTTGAAGAATTAATATTTGGTAAATGTATAACGGAATCCGATGTATGCCATCGCGCCATGCACCGGAGCGTAGATCATAGTGGCATCGAAGGCAGGTCCCCAGGGATTGTCGGCTCCGATTATGGGTTGGCGTTGCCGATAGTTGGTGAGGTTCTCTCCACCTATATAGATGCTCCAATGGCGGAAATTGCGGGTAATCTGTGCATTGAGGGTCGGAAATGGCCGATATGTGGAATTCCAGAGCGGAGAGCCGTCGCTGTCGGTGGCCGGCTCTGGGAGGCGTCCTTTGCCGGTGATGGCCAGAGTCAGGTCAAACTGCCAGATGCCCATCATCGGAGTATACCCTACCGAAATCAGCCCTTTTGAGCGCGAGGTAAGAGGCTTCTCCACCAGTCCGTAGCCATAATCCATCTTTACGTCATTATACCTGTAGGCTGCCGTGATGTTCATGTCGTCGATAGGGCGGAAAGTCAGTTCTACCTGCGCCGAATGCGAAAATGAGCGTCCCGGGAGATTGATAATATAAGCAGCCATCGGCGAACGGTCGAGATCGACGGCCGTCTGATTGATGAATGAAGTGTAGTAGTATTCTACTCCCCATTCCAGCCGGCGGTTGAAAGGGTAAAGCGTGCCCGACAATCCGCCGCCGAGATTCCACCCCTCTTCCTGCTTCAGATGAGGCTCGATAATAATAGCCCGCGAAGAGGCGAGCAGATAACTATTGTCGGCCAGAGCATATGGAGTGCGGTATCCCTTGCCTGCCGAGAAATGTAATGACAGGGGGTCGGCCACGTTCCATCGGGCATGTATGCGCGGAGTGACCATTGAGCCGTAGATCGAACTGTGGTCGTATCTCAGTCCGGCCATGGCCACAATCCGCGAGTTGAGGTTGAACGTGTACTGGGCATATGCGCCTGCCGTATTCTCAGCCTGGTCCAGACGCGTCGGCGCAATCGCCGGCTCAGGAATCAGCCGGTAATGCTGTCGGTAATCATCCATGTTCAGACTCAGCCCTGCAGAGAGAGCATGCAGGGTCCCGAAATTACGTTCAAACATAAGTGATGCGTATAGATTCTTTTGAATCACATCGTAGGAACGGTGCCCGTAGTCGCTCTTCTGGTCATGTATCGATGCTGAAAGAATCAGCGCCACATTACCGCCGTGGTCAGCATCAAATATGTAGGCGTTTTTTAGCCAGGCCTCACCGCGCTGAGTTGAAATGTCGATCAGATATGGTTCGTTGACATGGGCTGCATGATGGCCAGTCTGTCCGCTTTTGCGTCTCTCGCCGAGATACCTCATGGCAGCCTGAAGGATATAGTTCTTGCCGAAATACCCCCATCGGTTCATCACCGAGAGCTGACGCACTCGTGGCGAGTCGGCAAATCCGTCATCATTGGCATCGTGAGAGGCGAAAGAGTTCTCGCCATGCAGCAGCAGTCCTGCCGACAGCTTGTCAGACAGATGTATGTTGCCGGCTGCATTCCCCTCTACACGCCCCATATGGTCGGCATATGCGTTGACTGCCACCGACTGGTCGGTCTGAGGCTTCAGGAACTCCACATTAATCTGCCCGGTGACCGATTCGTAGCCGTTCTTGACCGAACTTGCCCCCTTTGAAATCTGAATCGACTGCATCCATGGGCCGGGAATATATCCGAGACCGAACGGAGCGGCCGCGCCACGCATTGCCGGAATATTCTCAGTGAGCATCTGGACGTAGGTGCCCGGCAGTCCGAGCAGGCGAATCTGACGCGCACCTGAGGCGGCATCCGAATAGTTGACATCGACCGAGGGGTTGGTGGCGAAGCTTTCTCCGAGATTGCAGCAGGCGGCGCGGGTAAGTTCGGCACTTGTCAGCAATTCCGATTGCATTGCCGAATCGCGCATCTTCCGCCTGGAGTCGAGTCGCCTGGTGATTACAATTTCATCGAGGTCGGTCTCGAAGTCGAGAGAATCCGCCGGTTCTTGGGCAATCGCGCCGATTGTCGACCCTAATGCTGCGGCAATCAGAGGTATTCGCAGACCGAACGGGACCCCTTTATTCATCGGCCCCCTCATATCGTAGCTGATCGATGCGGCGTTGTATTTCTTCCTGCCGTTGTTTAAGAGCCTGTAGTTCGCGTGTATTGCGTACGCGATAATAATTATTTAGAGTCTGCTTGATGGCATCGGCCGCCTCCTGCATCTCCTGCATCTCTTGAGCCGACATGGTGACGGTCAAGTCGATAAGACGAGGCAGCGCCTGAGCATGTTTGATTACAGCCGCCACACTAAGAGCTTCCGGTTCCTGGACCGCCTGCCGCTTATCGTTGCGTCGCCGCCAGGCCATGATGTTGGAATACTGTCGGGCTATGGGTTTGCTGAAGAATTCCTGTCGCTGCTCGTCCGAGCGGCCAGCCAGATACTCTTCTGCATATTGGCGGATGGTGTCTTCGCGTGATGTGCGCATAGTATTTATGATATTATTGGTACTGAAAAAGAATGACAGGGATAAGTGGACCACAATACCCCAATCACATCAAAATTACTCAAAAAGAGTGTGAAATGCAAACTGTGCGGCTGAAAAAACGTTAAGACCGTACTCTGATTTCCATTCCGTCGGATTAAGACCGCTTCCTGTATCCAGCTGTGCTGCAGCATGGATAAATAATACTTTTTAAGACTGTTGATGTCGAAGTTGACGTATTTTTTATTATCTTTGTAAATTGAGTAATTGTTAAGTGAGCGTTCAAATTTAACCGATCGTAATTGAAAGGGAATCTTTTGTCAATATGCGGCTTCTTTTTTGCCGCTTCCGGCTTGCCGTTAAGTCGAAGATATCCATATTCTCCTTCACACCGGGCCGGAGCCGACCAGAAAAACAAGCCCGCTGATTGTATGAATTAAAATAGAGCGCCTGCTTATCGAACTTGAACGAAACAGCTGCTGTTTTGATAAAGACAAACACAAATATAACAATGCGCCAAGACGAAGAACTGAAAGACCTCTCACTGCTCGGCAATCAGAATGTGGCATACCCCACAGATTATGATCCGTCGCTGCTTGAGACATTCGACAATAAACATCCGGAGAATGAATATGTGGTGACTTTCGACTGTCCGGAATTCACGACTCTCTGTCCGAAGACAGGCCAGCCCGATTTCGGACATATCTATATCTCCTACATACCGCGCCGGAAGATGGTAGAGAGCAAGAGTCTGAAACTCTATCTCTTCTCATTCCGCAATCACGGAGACTTCCATGAGGATTGTGTCAATATCATCATGAAAGATCTCTGTCGGCTGATGGACCCGAAGTATATCGAAGTGCGCGGGCTTTTCATGCCGCGCGGCGGGATAAGCATTTTCCCCTTTGCCAATCATGGCGATGCCGGGCATAAGGAGCTTGAGGCAGAGCGGCGGCGTGCCGCATTTTCCGAGCATATCGGCGCTCACGCCTGATTTGCCCCTGCAACTCACAATCACCCTACCACTCTCATCCTCCAGCTGACTCTCAAAAACATACATAAAAATAGATGAAAGAAAAAGACTCGCTGCTGGTGCTGTCCGGAGGTATGGACTCCACCACAATGCTTCATGATTATAAAGAGCGAATCGCGGCTGCTGTGACGTTTGATTACGGTTCCAACCATAATGCACGCGAGATAGAATGCGCACGTGAGAATTGCCGTATGCTCGGCATAGAGCATATCGTGATTCCATTGTCGTTTATGAAGGAATATTTCAAAAGCTCATTGCTTGAGGGTGCCGATGCCATTCCGGAAGGGCATTATGCCGACGACAATATGCGGAGCACCGTTGTGCCGTTCCGCAACGGGATAATGCTGTCAGTGGCCGCAGGCCTTGCCGAAAGCCGTGGTCTTCGCCATGTGATGCTTGCCAACCACGGGGGCGACCATACTATATATCCTGACTGTCGTCCGCGCTTTGTCGATGCCATGTCGGAGGCCATCCGCATGGGCACATTCGAGGGGCTCACTATCCTTGCCCCGTATACTCATATCACCAAATCCGATATTGCGGCCCGCGGCAAGAAGATAGGGATGGACTATTCACTGACCTATAGCTGCTACAAAGGTGGTGAACTGCATTGCGGACGCTGCGGCACTTGTGTCGAGCGCCGCGAGGCCATGGCCGATGCCGGAATCGAGGATCCTACCCGTTACGAAGACTGATATACTGAAGAAGAGACAAAAAGATGTATTACGTAAAGAAACGCCTTGAGATTTCGGCTGCCCACAGACTGAGCCTGTCATACGAAAGCAAGTGCACTTCCCTGCATGGCCACAATTGGATAATCATAGTGGAATGCCGTGCCCGCGAATTGAATGCCGACGGGATGGTGACTGATTTCACCCACGTGAAGCGCCGTATAACCGGTCTTCTTGACCATGCGGTGCTCAACGATGTGCTCCCGTTCAATCCCACGGCCGAAAACATAGCCCGCTGGGTAGTGGAGAATGTTGAGCACGCCTGGCGCTGCGAGGTGCAGGAGAGCGAAGGGAATACTGCGATATACGAGGAAGACTGATTCTGCGGCAACCGTCAAGCCCGCTCACATCAAACATGTACTGATATGAAGCACTATCTGATCAACGAGATATTCTATTCCCTTCAGGGCGAAGGGTATCACGCCGGGCAGGCGGCCACTTTCGTGCGCTTCTCCGGATGCAACCTGCAATGCCCCTTCTGCGACACACGCCATCATGAGGGGGTGCGGATGAGTGTGGATGAGATTATGGAGGCTGTCGGGCGCAATCCATCGCGGCTAGTAGTGATAACCGGGGGAGAGCCGAGTCTGCACATTGACTCGGCGCTCATATCCACACTTCATGACGCCGGGAAATATGTGGCCATAGAGACCAACGGCACCAACCCGCTTCCTGAGGGAATCGACTGGGTGACACTCTCCCCGAAAAGCGGTATGACCGAAGGGGGCGACCGTATCGTAATAGGGCGGGCTGATGAGATAAAGGTGGTCAACATCGGTCAGCCGCTCGACGCGTATTTCAGTATGCCTCAGCGTGCCGCCGACACGATTATGTATCTTCAGCCATGCTATGAGCCTGACGTGGCGCGCTATCGTGACAATGTGGCCGATACGGTGGAAAAAGTGAAGCAAGATCCTCGCTGGCGCCTGTCGGCGCAGCTGCACCGCTACCTCTGCATTGAGTGACGTCTCCCCGGAGCCTTCTTAAAACGATATGCCGGAGTGTCGCGGCAGAGTAAATTGACGACAATACAGTCACCTCCGGATTCCAAGTCGGAGTCCGGGGGTGACTGTATTGTATTGTATTGTATATAGGGGTGTGGCAGTCAGAGGGGTTTAGTCCTTTGCAGAGCGGCGGGCAGTGCGCTTGGACTTGGGAGCCACCTCTTCTACGGCCTCCTCGGCGCCCACGAGAGCGCCGTCGATCATGATGCGGCCGCAGTACTCACACACGATTACCTTCTTGTGCATCTTGATTTCCAGCTGACGCTGAGGCGGAATCTTGTTGAAGCATCCGCCGCATGCCTTTCGCTGCACCGTCACGATGCCGAGGCCATTGCGTGCGTTGCCGCGTATGCGCTTGAATGCAGCCAGAGTGTAGGGGTCGATGTCGGCCTCCAGCTCCTTGGCGCGCATACGGAGGGCTTCCTCCTCCTGACGGGTCTCGCTTACGATTTCGTCAAGCTCGCGCTTCTTGTCTTCCAGGCTCTGCTCCTGATTCTGCAGGTCAGTGCGGGCCTTGTTGATTTCCTCCTCCTTAGTATTGATTTTGGCGAGGGCCTCGCGGATGTTCTTCTCGGCGAGTTCGATTTCCAGATTCTCAAACTCCTTCTCCTTTTCAAGGAAAGCAAACTCGCGGTTGTTGCGCACATTATCGATTTGCGTGTCATAGCGTGCTATTTTCACGCGTCGTTCCTCGATTCCCTTCTTTTTAGTGGCGATGATTTCGCGGAGGTCCACGATTTCATCGCTATATTTCTGGATTCGTGTCTGATAGCGGATTATCTCATCCTCGAGATCCTTCACCTCATTGGGAAGTTCGCCGCGGAGAAAGCGTATGCGGTCGATTTCCGAGAGGATAGTCTGTAGCTGATAGAGCGCTTTGAGGCGTTCTTCAACACTGCGTTCTTTGTCGGATTTCTTTTCAGCTGCCATATGGATAGTATAAGAATTGATTTTCTATGGGGTTTGATATTGTCAGTCGATATAGGCCACGGGGTTTGACTCAGACTCGGCGAAATAAGTCACACAATCCGGGTAAGCCTGACGTATGATTCGCGAGAAGATGCGTTTGGTGCAAAGTTCGCTTTCATAGTGTCCGATGTCGGCGAGCAGGAGGTCGTAGCCGTTGGAGGTGAAGTCGTGATATTTCAAGTCTCCCGTCAGGAGCGCGTCGGCTCCTGCGGCGCGGGCCTCGCGTATAAGCGAAGCGCCGGCACCGCCGCAGATGGCCACCTTGCGTATTACCAGATGAGGGGCCTGTGCGGCATATTTAAGGTGGCCCACATTGAGAGTCTCCTTCACCTTTCGCAGAAACTCCAGTTTCGGGGTCGGCGAAATGGAGCCTATCACCCCCAGACCGGTATCAGCCGACTCAGCGGATGGCTGCAGCGGGCGCACATCGGTTAGATTCAGCATATGCGCCAGTTCGTAGCTCACCCCCTGGAAGGCGGAGTCAAGATTTGTATGCGATGCATAGATTGCGATTCCGGAGCATAGCGCTTCGGCCACAATCCGCTGAGTGGGAGTGATGCCTGTTATCTGCTTAAGCCCGGAGAACAGTAGCGGGTGATGGCTCACAATCATGTTGCAACGCCGGCGGCGTGCCTCTGCCAGAATGTCCTCTGTGACATCCAGACAGAGCAGCACCGCGCTGACCGTCATCTCCGGGTCGCCAATCTGCAGACCCGTGTTGTCGTAGGATTCCTGAAGTTCCTTCGGAGCGAAATCCTCGATAGCTTTGGCAATATCCTTTACCTTTATTGTCATGTTCCAACGGTTATGGTGTTCCGGCCAGACAGTGGCGGGGCCGGTGGTGGGATCGACCGTATAGAGAAGACGTTGCACAGAGCAAACGTCGCTTACTTTTTCTTCTCCTCTTCGGCCGGGACGAGGCGCAGACGCAGTTCATCGAGCTGTGCGTCGTCGATAGGTGATGGCGATTCGTTCATTACGTCGCGTCCTGAATTATTCTTCGGGAAGGCGATAACGTCGCGTATAGTGTCAAGTCCGGCCAGAATCGACACAAAGCGGTCGAAGCCGAGAGCGAGTCCGCCGTGAGGGGGTGCTCCATACTTGAATGCGTCCATCAGGAATCCGAACTGTTCGTGGGCACGTTCGGGAGTGAACCCGAGCAGTTCAAACATCTCATCCTGCAACTGGGCATCGTGGATACGTATTGATCCGCCACCGAGTTCGGTGCCATTGACAATGATGTCGTATGCCGTGGCGCGTACATTTCCGGTATCAGTGCGCAGCATCGGGATATCCTCGGGGTTGGGGGATGTGAAGGGATGATGCATCGCATAATAACGCTGAGTCTCCTCGTCCCATTCGAACAGAGGGAAGTCTACGACCCATAGCGGAGCGAATACATTTTTGTCGCGCAGCCCCAGACGGTTGCCCATCTCCAGACGCAATTCGCAGAGCTGTTTGCGGGTTTTCATTGTCTCGCCGGAGAGCACGAGCATCAGGTCGCCGGGTTTCGCTTCAGCCCGCTGTCCCCATTCCTTGAGTTGCTCCTCGGTGTAGAATTTTCCTACAGAGCTTTTCACAGAGCCGTCCTCCTCAAACTTCACCCAGATCATCCCTTTCGCTCCGACCTGCGGACGCTTCACGAAGTCGGTCAGCTGGTCGAGCTGTTTGCGGGTGTATGATGCACATCCATGCGCGCAGATTCCCACCACGATCTGAGCGTCGTCGGCCACACTGAATCCCTTTCCCTGGGCGAGGTCAGTGAGTTCGACAAACTGCATTCCGAAGCGGATGTCGGGCTTGTCAGAACCGTATAGGCGCATTGCATCGGCCCAAGTCATGCGTGGGAAGGGGTCGTTGAATTCGAGATTCTTTGTGTATTTGAAGATATGTTTAACCAGCCCCTCAAACATTTCGATTACGTCTTCCTGCTCCACGAAGCTCATTTCACAGTCAATCTGCGTGAATTCAGGCTGGCGGTCGGCGCGGAGGTCCTCATCGCGGAAGCACTTTGCAATCTGGAAGTAACGGTCGTATCCGCTCACCATCAGCAGCTGCTTGAAGAGCTGAGGCGACTGAGGGAGAGCGTAGAATTCTCCGGGGTTCATGCGTGATGGCACCACGAAATCGCGGGCACCTTCCGGCGTGGATTTCACCAGAATCGGGGTTTCGATTTCCAGGAATCCTTTAGAGTCAAGGTATCGGCGGATTTCGAAAGCCATTTTATGGCGCAGTTCGAGGTTTTTCCGCACGCAAGGGCGTCGCAGGTCGAGATAGCGGTATTTCATGCGGAGGTCGTCGCCGCCGTCGGTATTATCCTCGATAGTGAAGGGTGGTATTTCCGACTTATTGAGGATTTTCACGTCAGAAGCGATGATTTCGATGTCGCCGGTAGGTAGGGCTGAGTTTTTTGACGTGCGTTCCTCGACTTTTCCGGTAATCTCTACCACGTATTCACGGCCGAGGGAGTTGGCGATTCCGCACACTTCCGGATTGACTTCCTGATTGAACACCACCTGAGTGATGCCGTAGCGGTCGCGGAGGTCAAGGAAAGTCATGCCTCCCATTTTTCTCACGCGCTGCACCCATCCTGCCAGTCTTACGGACTGGCCTGCGTCGGCGAGACGAAGTTCGCCGCAAGTTTTGTCTCTAAACATGTTTCAATAACGATATCTCTGTATCCGGAGCCCGTTGTGTTCGGTTGCTGGTGAGCTGTCGGCGACAGCTCCGGTAGCGCGGTGTGAATCGCCGGAGAGCCGGATGTAACAACTTGATTAATCAAAAAATGATGGCTTCCGCATCGGTCATAGGCTGCTGAGGAAGCGCTTCATGTGTTTAAACATACAAAGTTAGCGAAAAATCTCAAACCCACCAAAGGAAATGGAAAATAGCAATGCGGATTTTTGAGTGTGCGGAGTTATTGAGTGTGCCGAAGGGCGGTAAGTGCCGCAGGGAATGCTGTCAGCGGCCCGTCGGTCACGGATGCACGGATAACTTGGAGGGGGCGCACCTGTCTGTAAGGATGCGCCCCCTGTTACGGTGGATGGAGTATGGGCCGACGAGAGGGTAGGCCCGATGGAAATGTCAGCGGATTGAGATTTTACGGACGTTGCCGTTTTGGCGGATGATGTAGATGCCTGGGTTTAGAGACTCGATGGCCGGGTGTACCTGCTGTCCGCTAAGGGTATACACTTCGTAGGGTAGGTTGAGGTCAATATCCGCGTTGCTGTCCGCACCGACAGTATCTACACCCACATCATACCCTTTGCATATGATTTCCAGTCGGTCGGAGGCGGTAGCGGGAATCAGCAGGGAGTTCCCTTCCATCCGATCGGTCACATCCTCGCCGTCAAGGATTACGGCAGTAAGTTCTTCTCCCTCCTTTACGTTGATAAAAATGCGCGTGCCGTTGCAGGGATTGAGCGATGCTCCGTTGAAGAGACGTGCAAAAGTCATTCTGTTGATATCGAGTCCCTTTTCAGCGGCCTCCGTCAGAAGTCCCTGATAAGCCTCCTCCTGCAGGGCCGAAGCCTCAACGGCTTCATCCGGCATTGATACGTATACCCCTTTCTTGAATGTCTTGAAAGATTTCCAAATGTAATCATTGAGATACTCGTCAACGGCATCATATGGTGCGATGATGCTCATTTTGTCCTTAGAGAGTGGTACAGCCCCGAAAACAGCGGAGCTGTTTGGAACAGTTGTGGCAGCAATGCTGATATTTGCAACCCGTTTTATGTTTTCAAGACTATAGGAAGAGATTTTTGATGTGCTTTTGGGAAATGATATGCTTAAGAGTCCGGTGCATCCGCCAAAACAATTGTAAGGGATTACATTTATTCCCTCAGGAAGAGAAATTGTTATAAGACCGGTACAATCCTGAAAGGTGTTCATTCCTATACTTGAGACGGTAGCAGGAATCTCAATTTCAGAGAGTGATTCACAGCTATCGAATACATTATCTCCTATCTTCGTTACTCCATAGGGAATGTCAACTGATTTAAGAGATGTGCAGTAGGCGAATGTGCGTATTTTGATTTCACTTATGTTCTTAGGTATACTTATGGATGAAAGGGCGGTACATTCTTCAAAGGCGCTCCCTCCAATCATAGTTACAGACTCCGGGATTGTGATAGATGTAAGGGACGAACATGCTTCGAATGCTTCCCATCCAATACTGGTTATAGATTCCGGGATTGTGATTGATGCCAGTGAAGTGCAGAAAGAGTATTTACAACCGATTATTACT
>DKWX01000033.1:5948-9190 GCA_002491945.1 Porphyromonadaceae bacterium UBA7141 | reverse complement strand
TATCCCGAACTCGCGTTATTATGAAGTCATACCTTTGAAGAAATAACTTTGAAGAAAAACCAAAGGGTCAAAACTCAAAGTCAAATATGCAGGTAATCTAAATTGAGGGGGATTAAACAAGTGTTCAAATTTATACAATAAGCTGCAAATTGTATACGCTATCGGTTAAATCCGAACACTTACTTATCGGTTAAATCTGAACATTTACTTATCTACAGATCTTAAGCGTGGTGTCGTCGTTGACTATCAAGTAGACTCCGGAAGGGAGATTGTCGATAGCGACTGCATGGCCGTCACTGCTGAGCACCAGTGTGCCTGAAAGTGTATAGACTCTTACGGGCGAGGTGCTGGTGATAGTGCCGGATGCGGCATCATAGCCGAGTGATGCGCCGCCGGATACCTCTGCTACGCTGTTGTTGCCTTTTTTGCCGACAAGTGCGTTAATCCATATCACACCCTCTGAATCGGCATCCTTCGGGTCGATGGTGTAGACACTCCCAGGTATCTTATTGTCAGGGAAGCCGTTCATGAAGCAGTATGACGCCACTTCATACTGATCGCGCACATCTTCATCCACCTCTACAAACATCTGTATCTTGTCGCCCTCAATACCGGTCATCTCGCGCGTCAGTCCGCCTTCGGACGTCTGGAACACTACATTGCCCACTGCCGATGACTGATCGGTGACTACATTGCCGTCGGCATCAATGAGCCATGCCGTAGAGCCTCTTACCACATATGTCTTCTCATCCGGATTCTCGTAGAATACTCCCATAAAGAGAATGAAGTTCTCACGCAAATCGCTGGCGGTGAAGGTGTATTCGTTGTTCTCCACTACAATGCCCTCGCTGTCGATTGTATTGGAATAGAACATCTCCATGTGGTCGAACAGGTATCCTTTCTCCGGCACGGGCACAAACTTTACGGTCTGCCCTGCCTCGGGATATATGCTGGTCAGAAGTTCGCCGTCGATATCGAAGTAGATTGTGCCCGATACGATATGCTTCACTTCATCGTTGGATGCCTGAGTATAAGCCAGACACGGTGTGTGGATTTCGGCTTCAATCACTGTGCGTCCGTCAATACGGATAAAGGCTATGCGCCCCTCGCTGTCGGGTTCTACGGGCACATCCTCGCCATTGGCGCGCACATAGAGGAAGCGGCTCTGTGTATCCTTGCAGTATGCGCGCACGTAATGGCCGAGCTTTACCTGGGTCACGACATTGTTCTGAAGCTTCTTCACGAATACCATCTCTCCATCTTCCGAAAGTTTATACTCATAATAGAGAATGAAGATTTCTTCGCCGTTGGGCGACACGATTGCATAACCTTCTTCGGCCTCTAACTCTTTTGCGCTTACTGTAAGGTTCACACTGGTAATGTCGGCTGTGGGCACTGTCACTGCATATCCCTGGTTTTCAGGCAGAGCCTCTACCAGCACACTCTCGGGGGAGGCTGCGACATTCTGCAGCGTATATCCCGATTGCGCGGTGAGTGTGAGTGTGGAGTAGGATTTCATCGTCATCGGAGATGCCAGTTCGGCTTCCTGACCGTCGATTTTACCCTTTATCCATGATAGTGCGCCATCACCGGCGAATGCGAAACTTACGCTCACATCGATAGGCTGTTTGCGCGATACTACCTCAATCCAGTCAGAGGCCTCGGCCACTACAGAATATACGCCTCCGGCGTTGGGTGAGAGAAGTTGGCCGTTTTTCGTGACAGACACCATCTGATTCCCTTCGGTGGCACTGATGGCAAGTGCGTTTCTGATATCGGACGGAGAGAAGGTGTTGTTGCCGTTCTGCAGCGGAAGTATATCGCCGCGGCCACCTTCCTGCACCACCTGGAAACGCGATGCGTCATCGGCTACGATTGTAACGTCGCTGGATATTTTGCTGCCATATATCGAGACCTGCATCGGATTGACGCCATCGGCACCCCCGGCCACACGGAAATAGGTGAGCATGTCGGTCTGACCTCCGTTCTGACATACCAGATACGAGAGCTGTGTGCCGGGGCGGGGAGTGACGGAAATAATCTCTCCATCGTAAGCCTGAAGCGCATATTGCATCCCCTCCGGACTGAGTTTGCGTCCGTCGGAGGCGGCATAGACATAGTTTTCGAGCGAGGGGTTGCCTTCGGGCACTGTGAGATTGATTGTCACCTCGCGTCCACGAGTACTGACTACGAACTCGTCGCCATCCTCAAGTTCGTATACCCATCCGTTGGCACCGTTCCAGCCGGTTGGCTTCGTGGGTTCTCCATTGCGCGTCATACCAATGATTTCTGCGCCTTCGGCTGCAAAGAACTCTAAAGGAGACTCGGAGGCCATGCACACAAAATCATTCTTCCCATCGCGCAGCGTAAGCCATTTCCATTCCCCTTCTCTCTGGCTTTCGAGAGCTGCCGTGATATTGGCCGCATAGTCGGCGGTGATGCTGAATCTGATGGCATCGCCGCTTACACTCATATTCACATAGATGGCCTGATAGTAGAATGTATCGTAATCGCATATGAAAGTATACGACCCGTCGGCAAGCGCAGTTGATTCGAATGTGCCGTTACGCAGTGTCAGGCTATTGATAGAGTATGGCGCCACCGGGGTCACCTTAACTGTGCTCCCCTCCGGAATGGAATAGAATCCCCACGTATCATAGGGCGCATCGAGCCATTGGCCATCCTTATCGTAGGTCACTGCAAACGGGGTGCCGCTAATACCCTCTCCCATCGCATAGAAACCCTGGATGGAGACATCGCGCACGGTCGGTGTCGAGCCTTGTCCGGAAGTGACTATATCAAGTTTGATGCCTGCGTTATAGAATCTTACGAGATACTCTCCGGCGTTGCCATCCAAAACCTCGCTCTCATTAAGCGTCACACTCTTGATTGTAGCGCCGGGTGTTGCCGTGATTTTAAGCGGGGAGTCGTCGGAATCACTGAGTTCCAGACTATTGATGCCATCGGTCAGCTCCAGCTGCTTCCCATAGCCATAGTTGCATACCACACTGACATTGCTGGCATTGTCGACGTTGATGACCACACGTGTGGCCGAAAGGCTCAACACGCCGAGCATTGTCATCAACCAGCTGAGCAATAGAATTTTCTTCATAGGCGGTTGGTGTTAGTCCCGTCCCACCGCAGCGCTGCGGCAGATGCTTCGTGCAGCCATGTGTTCGGCGAGGCGGAAGAGTGTTAGATTGAATACGTTTATATTTAATTAAGTAAGTGTTCAAATTTAA
>DKWX01000033.1:0-5623 GCA_002491945.1 Porphyromonadaceae bacterium UBA7141 | reverse complement strand
GAAGCGGCAAAAAAGAAGCCGTAGATTGTATAAACGATTTCCATTCAAATACTATCGGTTAAATTTGAACACTTACTTAAGTAAGTGTTCTTCTTACTTAGCGTAATATCAATTTGACTGTGGCTGCAGGTGTCTTTACAACATATATCCCAGGTGTGAGATCCGTTGCGGCCACTCTGCGACCGTTGATATCGTAGATTTCCGATCCTTCGGGAGCCACGATACTGCAACCTTCTGCCCTCACTGCGGTCTGCTCTGAAGCGAGTGCGTCCACTGAGGCTGAACTTGAATAGAAGTCGAATGTGATCACACCGTCTTCCGATTCGCGGATATTGCTTATCTCAGGCACAAATGCAGTCTGTGTCGACTGCCATACTGCGGCCGGACGCGTTGTGGCGGAAAAAGCGGTGTTCCCCGTCGTGCCGGGGAAGGGATCGGCAGCTTCATCAAAAGTAGTTGTGCCCCACACGTTGTCGGCCGCCACGATTCTGACATGCTCGTAGCCTGCCGCCACGGAATTGACCGTATTGCGGCGCCAGTGAGTAGCGTCGTAATGACAATAGCTTATCACAAGTCCGTGACCGGGTATACCCTTGTCCCATCCCTGCTGCTGACGGTTTTCGAGGGTGTAATACTCATTGGGATTGTCGGGATTCACTATGAATGCAGCCTCATGTGAAGTATCGAAGGGGCGCAGACTGACATTCTGCCGCGACTCCTCAAGCACGATAGGTTCGATCCAGCCAAGCGTATACTTGTCCATCGCCGTGTAGCCAGAGGGTGTGATCTGATTGTCGTTATAGGTGCCGGCGTCCATGATGTCGTAGTGCGACATCCCGTGCCCTCCGCAATTCGAAGTGTCGTAGATATCGGCCAGACCGAGTATATGACTGAACTCATGGCAGATTGTGCCTACCCCGTCAAGTTCCGTACCCTTGCCACCCTTCAGTTCGCACGAACAGGCGGCGACTCCGAGGTTGAGACCGTCGAAGTAGTCGAACACGTAGTTCGACAAATCCTGCATCGCGGGCCATACCGTATCGTAAGGTCCTCCCTGGGCCTCTCCATGACCGGCAAACACAAGGAATAGGAAATCTACAAAGCCATCGGAATTGATGTCGTATTTTGAGAAGTCAAGTCCCATCTTGTCGGCCTCCAGACAGGCATCGCGGAACTGATTGACTATGTCGTCTCCCACACCATAGTATGCCCTTTCATGCGGCAGTGTCACCGGACCGAATATATCAAACGAAGGAGTGAATTTGCCATCCGACTGGGCAGTGAAATAGTCGATTACACTGCCATAGGTGGATTGGCTCGAATATCCTTTTTCGTTGCATATCCTATCGTAATGCTCTACGGTGGCAGCATCGGTCAGTTTCACATCCTGATATTCGCATAATATCACAAGTCCGGTCACAACCCCGGTGGTAGGAAATGATCTCTGGATAGCCTGCGGAGCCACACGCCGCTCGACATTTGCCTCGGCCATGCGCTCGCGATACTCGGCCACTGCCTTGCGGAGTTCCTCCTTTTCCGCTTCGGGGGTACGGCGGCCGGTGATTTCCCCACAGGCCACCAACTCGCCGCCGGCACCTCTGGTCATCGGACGCAACGTGCCGTCGGAATCCCTCATTAGAAACTCACCCGCCTCACTCTCGTAATAGTGGAAATGCTCATCGCCTATTATCCGCACACTCACTTGAGTGCCATCGGGCTGACTCAAGACGTGAAGTCCCTGACGGGCCGGCACACCCCACACGGAAAGCATTGCCGATACCAGCAGGGAGAGCACTGTCAGTCGTTTGATATTCATGGGTCGTGATGTTTTTGCAGGCATCATATGCCTGCCCCGCATACGAATAAAGATTCCAACTGTCTATTCGGTTATGCGGGACAGGCCAAGGCTGCCACGTTTTATTTTACAATCTTAAAGCTGTGTCCGTCGATATTGAGCAGGTATATGCCCGGAGCAAGGTCGGATATTTCAAGCGTATCGCCTGTGAAATCTTTCATCTTCATCCCATTGGCATTATATACAGAACCCGCCGTGAAATCGCCGTCTACACGGATATAAGCTCCGTCATAGCTGATTGACACCTCCTTGTCGGCCGACGAGAATGTCTTCACTGAGAGCACATCGGCTGTGTCGATGATGATGTTGCCGAGCTGTACATAGCTGTTTAGGCTGGCCGGCAACGGAGTGGCCAGCTGGATTCCCACACAGCTCACTGTGTTGCGGATGCTTTCCGGCAGAGTGAGCGTATATTTCTGAAACAGCATGCGTCCGTCCTCATCGTTAAATTCAGGAGCACGCAGCTCGAAACCTCCGACATTGTCCGTCATGGACTCTACGGTGTTTTTGTTGCCCGTAAAGATATTAAATGTCTCTGGAGTGAGCGAGCGGATCTGCAGTTCGATGGCATATACATCGTCGCCGAATGCGATCGGGGGCGATATGAGCCATTCGTCGGCGTCAAGAACGCTGCTGTCCACTGATGTGGGTGATATGATATATTCGGCGGTGGTCTCATAATCGCCAAATACACTCTGACCAAGAGTCGTGCCGAAGAGCCATGTCATGCCATCTGCATTGTTGTCGGCCGGAGTCCATTTAAGAAGAAGTGCGTTCTTGTTCTCGAAATTCTCTTCCACCGGGAAATCCTCGACCGGAGAGCCGGCCACAAATTCACGCGACACGGCAAACGATGATCCATAGGCATTCTTCGATTCCACACGGTATGAATAGCAGAGCAGACGATTGAGTCGGTCGGTATATGTGGTGCCGGTAAGATCGGTGGCCACAACGACATTGTCAGGCAGTCGGATAATGTCATAGGTTGTGGTCGATGGGTCAAAAGCTCCACCCTGGGCCCCCTCGGCGGGAGCGGTCCATGAGAGATTGATGGTCTTGAAGTCATCGGCCACATCTATGCTGATGTCGGATACTGCTGCCGGACGGTCGGGCCCCACATAGGAGAATACAGGAGATTTCGGTCCGTCGCCGTTGATATTGCTATAGCAGATGATGTCGTAGCGGTATTCTCCGGGCGCAGGGATGGCAGCGTCATTATATGAAGCATCCGCTCCGGGTGTGAGTCCTTTGCCGGTATATATGCGCTCTCCGTTGCGATAGACGTCGAATCCGTCGAGCGAAGTGAGTTCCTCGCCGCCGAATGTGGTGAGAGGAGCCTTGAAGTCTATTTTACAGCTCATTCCGTCGTCAGAGGATACGGCCGTAATGTCGGTGGCGAAGCCCGGAGCCTGAAACCCGCCTGTGGCATATGGAATATACATCCCCTGGAAGCGGGACTGATGACCCAATTTTCCTATATTCTGAAATGAGTAATCACCTGATGCATCATAATTCTGGTCCTGACTTATCACGGGCATTGTAATCTCGAGGAGATGAGTGTCGAAGCCACGGTCGCCAATCGGGTTGGAGCTTGTGTTGGAGGCCCAGTAGAGTTTGTTGTTGGTCAGGTCGAACTCAAGCGACTGATTGCTCGAAAGCTGCGAATACGGAAGTGTGTAGAGCCGGGTCATGGAGAAGTTCTTCTCCATATCCACCTGACACAATACTCCATCGACTGTGATTACGAATACACGACCGAACGCATCGCAGGCTATCACTCCGCCCGTATCGGGAAGCGTTACAAGTTTCGTGAATTTACCGGAGGTGCGGTCTACTTCGTATATTGAACTGCGGTTGACCGGGTCATAACCCAAGGCCAGCAGACGGTCGTTCTTTATATCATAGGTCATATCCGAGGGCTTGAAACTCGACCCCTCGATATTCCACTCTCCTATCTCTTCGACATATCCGGTGTAGATATTATAGGAGAACATCGGCAGCGGCGCAGGTTCCTGCATCGATGAGAGGAAATGATATGGGATGGCGTAGTATATGCCGTCTACCGCTGCGCAGGCATAAAGACCCACATTGCCTGTCATCTCATGTATCAGCTCGTTCTGATCTATCGTATTGAATGTCTGACGCCCGAAACCATACTCGCCATTGCTTGCATTCGTAAAATACAGATTCGAGAGAAAGAATCCATAGAATGGACGATCTCCATATTCCACACTTGCCGCATATGCGGGCTGAGAGGTTATTGCTCCTAAAAGCAATACGGCAGGAACTAAAAGTTTTTTCATAGGATCGATGTTAAATTTTTCTGCTCTTGATATAGACTACGGGAGACCTGAGACTCTCGATAGTGGATGTTTGCCGGTTGTCATCGTTTTCAATGATTTCCTATTGCAAAGGTAATTTATACCATATAGCAACCCATTGATGTAAATCAATAAATATATTTTAGTTGCTAAGGCATTTTGACAACCATGTGTGACATTTTTCATTAAATCAGTCAGCCTGCCTATACTTCACCACGTGAGACTATTTATAATTGTCAGCTTATTTCCGGTTATTCCGAAGTATCTTTACCTTGACACGACACAGATGCTCCGGACTGATGCCGAGATATGAGGCCAATATTCGTTGTGAAACGTGCTCCACTATCACCGGACGTGTGCGCAGCATGTGCAGATAGCGGTCTTCGGCATTTCCATTGTGTACGGTAGATTCGCGGTCTTCCTCCAGAAACTGCTCGCTCCAGGCATAATGAAGCACCCAGATGGCAAATGCATGGTTACGGTCGGTGAGTCCGATCCAGTCCTCGCGCGAAATACGCAATACGACACTCGGTGTGCAAGCCTCAATCTGATAATATGAAGGCAGACCGCGATAGAATGAGAATCGGGAATTAAATATCGTACCGGGTAGACCGAAACAGAATGTGCGCTCTCTGTCTCCATTGAAATCGATACCACGCATTATTCCCTCTTTTACGATATATATATCGGGTTTTACTTCACCCGGCAGAATCAGAGGCTGACCTTTTTTAAGATGAATTACCTCTGCCAGAGCAAAGACTTCATCCCATTGCTCTGATGACAGCGTCCGGTCACACTCTTTATTTAGAAGTTGCTTAAGTTCTTCCATACTCTTGTAATGCCTGTGTGCGAAATCTCCATTCTCTTCGGAAACATCCCATTACACAAGTATAATAAAATAATCAAGTAAGTAAGTATTCAAACGTAATTGATACCGCAAAATCAGAAATCCGCAACAATCTACCTTAATATTTCCATCAGTCTGAGTCACCGACCGACATAAACACAAAGTTATGTTATTATCTGCGAATCCAGACTGCTGCCACTACAACGGCACTATGATGGGATAGCGAGAGTCAAAAATGTGGATTAATTTTACACATCTTCTTCAATTAAATTTAAACACTCACTTAAGCAGTTAACATCAAAATTCACTTATATATAGAAACGCTTCTGCCTCCCAATTATTGAAGTCATTTAAACTTTTTTCAGTGGCTTGATTACTAAGATTACAAAATAAATTACTCGTAATCGCCCCTTCATGCTACGCAGAAGATCACCAGCGCTCTCCCGCGTTCCCGCAGTAAACCATCACCGGCGGCGCGAGAAGGTGGCGATAAGAGATTGTTGAAAAATTAGATATAGAAGAAGGCTCACATTTTGTGAGCCTTCTTCTAAGGGGGCGATTACCTACTCTCACGCTTTCGCAGTACCATCGGCGTGATAA
>DKWX01000029.1:9238-32827 GCA_002491945.1 Porphyromonadaceae bacterium UBA7141 | reverse complement strand
GGCTTGTCGCTCAGTCGAATATGTTTATATTCTCCTTCGCTCCACACCGGAATCGACTAAAAAACAGTCCCGCATATTGTATAACTTAAATTTGAACACTTACTTAAGAATTTCTTGCCGAAATATTAGGGGAAATTCGATTTTTTCGCTACTTTTGCAGTGACTTTCCTATCGGGTGCGATCAATAAGCGTCAGCACCTCCACTAAATAACTGATTTACACCTCATTGGTGTGAGTCAGCCATTATAGCGCCCAAATTGGCCGCCGGGTCCTGCACAATCCCGGCAACCACTACGGGAGATAGGAAGCCGCCACTTCGGGATAATCAAATCATCCCGACACTCATATACCCAACCCAACCAGAGAAACTCACTACTCAGATGACCGATTGCGTCTCTCACCGGCTCCGGAGTCACTTCCGGCAAGCCCGATGCGCTCCCCACGCTCCTTTTGAAGCTGTTGGCGCGCACCGGGCTGGCCTTGTCGTGTGTACTGACCTGAGCCATACGCGACATAGCGGCAGAGCCACATCAGCCTAAATGGAGTGCCCCCCGCCGCCAACACGGGCGACACTGCAATCACCTGATTTCTGGAACGGAACTAACCCAAATGAGAGAGAATAAACAACAATAATTAACAATGTAGAACTAAATTAATTCCTGCATGAAAAACTACAGTTTTCATCTGAATCGGAAATTCTGGGTCACTGTCGCCATGGTGATGGTCCTGGCGTTTCCTGCTTTAGCTCAAAAGATTACCGTTCGAGGTACGGTCATCGATGAGTATGGCGACCCGCTGATTGGCGCCACAATCATGCAAAAAGGCACCTCCAACGGTACTGCCGCCGACATCGACGGCAACTTCGAGCTGAACGTTGACCCCAACGCTACGCTCGTGGTAAGCTACGTGGGCTACGACCCGATGGACGTTCAAGTCAACGGACGCACCCACATCAACATCGAGATGAAGGAGAACGCTACCACTCTCGGTGAAACCGTGGTCATCGGCTACGGTTCGGTGAAGAAAGCGGACGCTACAGGTTCGGTGGCCGTGATTACTCCCGACGACGTCGATGCCGGTATCTCAACTTCCGCCCAGGACCTCCTGGTCGGCGCAAGCCCCGGTGTAGTTGTCACGACTTCCGGCGGTGACCCCTCGGGCAACGCCAACATCCGTATCCGCGGCGGTTCCTCCCTGTCGGCTTCCAACAACCCGCTGATCGTAATCGACGGTGTGCCACAGAGCAACCAGGACAACGCCGGCGGCACCAATGCCCTGACGATGCTCAACCCGCAGAACATCGAGTCGATGACAATCCTTAAGGACGCTTCGGCTACAGCCATCTACGGTTCGCGCGCATCCAACGGTGTGATCATCATCACCACCAAGAAGGGTCAGAGCGGTCGCCCGCAGGTCAACTTCGCAGCCAACTTCCACGTCAACAGCGCCCGCAAGACTATGAAGATGATGAATTCTTCAGAGTATGTAGGCATTATCGAAAAGTATGGCAATGACCGCGCAAAGCAGTTCCTCTATGAGAATCCCCTCCCCAACACTGTGGCTGAACCCGGCACTGCAAAGAATCTTTACGACACAGACTGGCAGAAGGAAGTGCTCCGCACCGCATTCTCTCAGGACTACTCGCTGAGCGTAGGCGGCACAGCAGGGTTCCTCCCCTATCGCGTCAACGCTTCTTTCACCGACAACCAGGGTATCATCAAGACCTCGTCGATGCAGCGCACCACTGTGGGCTTCAACCTCAACCCCTCATTCCTTGACGACCACCTGACTGTAAGCCTTAACGCACAGGGTTCATACGTGCGCACCGGCAATGCGGCAGGCGTAATAGGCAATGCGGTGGGCCTGGCTCCGGTTTACCCCGTATACAAGACCTACAACATGGCCAACGCTGCAATGCCCCAGATGTATAACGGCTACTTCAACATCATCCGCACTACCGGCGACCCGGAGTCCAACGGTTCGGAGAACCCCGTGCAGCTGCTCAACGACCAAAAGACCATCGGCAAGACTCTCAACTCTACCGGCAACATCCAGATCGACTATTCACTCCACTGCCTCCCGGAGCTCCACTTCAACCTCAACATGGGTTATCAGGTATCGAAAAATACCTCAAACACTGTGGTTGAACCCAACTCTATCATGGCATGGCGCAGCAACTATCAGGACGGCGCAGGCACAAAGTACGACTGGTATGAGCTGCAGCGTAACACCAACCTCTCTTTCTTCATCAACTATAAGAAGGAATTCGAGGCAGCCAAATCCAACCTTGACGTGACTCTCGGTTACGACTGGCAGCGCATGGACTATCAGGGACACTCTCAGACTCTGATCAATACTCTCGGCTTCAACAAGGACTGGGCTTCAATCTACGCCGGCGGCGTATACAGCCTCATCCAGGACCCCGCCACTCAGGACCACATCGGCAAGCCCTATAATGACGCTCCCGAATCACGCTGGGCACAGATCAACCAGCTCGTGTCGTTCTTCGGTCGTATCAACTATATCTTCGACGATACCTACCTCCTCACTTTCACTCTCCGTGACGACGGCTCTTCCCGCTTCGCAAAGAACAACCGCTGGGGTCTCTTCCCCGCCCTTGCTCTCGGCTGGAAAATCAACAATATGAAATTCATGGAGCCCAGCAACGGCTGGCTCAACGAGTTCAAGCTCCGCCTCGGCTGGGGTGAGACAGGCCAGCAGGACCTCGCAGGCATGTTCTTCCCCTATCTGCCTATCTACGTCGACTCTTACAACAACGGCTTCCACTATCTCGATCCCAACGGTTCGGGCAACTGGATCAACCCCCTCTATCCGCAGAGCTACAACCCCGACCTGAAGTGGGAGACCACTACTACATGGAACGTGGGTGTCGACATGGGTGTGCTCAACAACCGCATCACTCTTGCAGCCGACTGGTATCTGCGTAAGACTACCGACCTGCTCTCTTACGTGCCGACTGCAGCAGCCAACACTGCCAACTACCAGTGGCGCAACATCGGCTCGATGGAGAACATCGGTGTCGAGGTGACCGTAGGCGCCAAGCCTGTCGTGACTCCCGACTTCACATGGAACACAAGCCTGAACGTAAGCTGGAACAAGAACAAGATCACCGAGCTTCAGGGCGACGGCGCATCTTCGCGTACCCAGGCTATCGGTCTGCCCGGCTACGGCGGCGCAGGTCTGGCATGGCACATCGTAGGCCAGCCTGCCTACACTTTCATGGTGTATGAGCAGGTATATGACTCCAACGGCGACCCGATCGAGAACCAGTATGTCGACCAGAACGCCGACGGCGTAATCAACGAGTCTGACCTCATCATGTACCACTCGAAGGATCCGAAGGTGACCATGACCTGGAACAACAACTTCTCATGGAAAGACTGGGATCTCGGCATCTCTCTGCGTGCCAACCTCGGCAACTACGTCTACAACGACCTGAAGTACGCCAACTCTCGTATCTACAACGTATCTGCCGCTCAGTATCAGCTGGGCAACCTGATGGCCGACACCTATCTCTTCAAGGATTCCGCCAGCGCCACTCTGCTTCCGCTGTCGAGCTACTTCGTAGAGAACGCATCATTCCTGCGTTGCGACAACATCACTCTGGGCTACACATTCCGCAATCTTATCGGCGGCAACCTCAACCTGCGTCTCTTCGCGGCCGTGCAGAATCCCTTCGTGATCACCACATTCTCCGGTATCGACCCCGAGGACTTCGGCGGTGTCCAGAGCGACCCGTATCCGCGTCCCATCACTACCACTCTCGGTATCGTGGCTACATTCTAATCCTTATTCCAACTGAATCGATTTCAATATGAAAGCAATCAATAAGATTTTCTTGAGTGTCGGTATCGCGGCCGGCTCACTGGGTCTTTCCTCCTGCGTGGGCGACCTTGACCTGGAGCCGCGCGACCCCAGCGAAATCACCAACGTGTCCAATGACATGGACCGTGTCTTCGCCGACATATTCCTCCAGTTCTCCACATACGGTGCCAACGGCAATAGCCCCGTATCGGGCTTCGACGGTGGTATGGCCTCTTTCCAGCGCGCTCTCTTCATCGCCGAAGAGATGCCCACCGACGAGGCATGCTGGCTCTGGGACCCCTCTTCGTTCGGCACCCTCAACTATGGTCAGGTCGTACCTACGCTCGACTGCGTTTATGGTTTCTATTCGCGTCTGATGATCAACATCACGCTCTGCAACCAGTTTATCCAGAGCGTCGACGACGGCACGTTCAATATCACTGACGAAAACCGCAAGAAAGCCGAGAACTATCGCCGTCAGGCTAAGATCCTCTGGGGCGCATGCTATTACTACATGCTCTCTTTCTACGATAAGATTCCATATATCGACGAGACTGTGTCTGTGGGCGACGTGCCCCAACAGCTCCCCCGCGCCGAGGTCTACGCCCGCGTCACCAGCGCTCTTGAGGAGGTGGTGGCAGCCTATCAGGAAGACCCCACTTACGCCACTCCCATATATGGCTATGTAGGTCTGGATGCGGCTGAGTCAATCCTCGCCAAAATCTACCTCAATGCAGAGGTATTCTCTGGCACTGCCGCCTACGACAAGTGCTACACTCACTCCAAGAACGTCATCGACCGTCTCGGCCACGGCGGATACTATGGCAACGGTCTTGCCCGCAGCTATAGCTCACTGTTCGGCTACAACAACGACAAGTATGTGCTCGGCAATGGCGGCGATACTACCGAAATCATCTGGACTCTGGCCCAGGATAAAGTGCACCTCACTTCATGGTCGGGCGCCACATTCCTCATTGCAGGATGGCTCGGCACCAACGGCGTGCAGGTGACAATGTACAAGCCCACCACCAACCAGGCACTCGACAATGTCGTGGAGGAACAGGCTGACGGCACAAGCATCATCTACAAGTACTACGCCGACCAGGCCGACTACGATTCAGCCCTCGCCAAGTACAACAGCAGCGAGACTAAAGACTGGATGAAGCAGGTGTCGGAGGTAATCAACGACACTCCCTGGTCGTTCGATCCCTCGACGACCGGCCATATCTCGATGCAGTGGTTCAATGCCGGCGACGGCTGGAAGTGTATGGTGGCCCGCAAATCGTTTGTCCGCAAGTTCGACTGGAACGATGTGACAATGACTCAGAGCGACGACCTCCGTACAGCCAACTGGCAGACTGCCGCCCACGGCTTCAGTGTGGAGAATGTCTCTCTCGTAGGCGATGACTGGGGCAACAACGGCTACATCACTCCCAAGTACACCAACTGGGCCTACAACGATGACGGCTCTATCGACATCGCAGGAAGCCCCGAACCTACGGCTACCGTAGGCGGCGACTACGCTGTGATCCGTCTGGCCGAAATCTATCTGACTGCAGCAGAGGCTATCCTCCAGGGTGGCGGCGGCTCTCAGGCAGAGGCTCTTCAGTATGTCAACTACATCCGTGCACGCGCCTATGGCGATGCCCCCGGCGACAACTCTCACGCCTGGACCTCTCTCTCAATGCAGGACCTGCGCGACGAGCGCTGCCGCGAGCTCTATCAGGAGAACGTGCGCCGCACCGACCTCATCCGCTGGAACCAGTGGTGCACCGGCTACACATGGGAATGGAAGGGGGGTATCCAGAACGGTACCAACCTCGCAGAGCACACCAAGCTCTACCCCATCCCCTCGCGCGTAATCAGCGCATCCAACTTCGAGCAGACTACCGGTTATTAATCTTAACTTAAAGCTGACTGAACAAAATGAAAAAATTCGCAATCATAGGGGCTCTGGTCGCCGTGGCTCTCTCTTTCACTTCCTGCAAGCAGGAGGAGGATCCCCAGTACCACGCTCCAACAACCTTCACTATCAACGAGCCGGCTCTTAAGGACCAGGCATTCCGCACTGCCTCCGATATGACCGACACTGAGACTTTCAATCTCTTCTGCTCGCAGCCCGACTACGGTTATGCCGCTGTCTGCAACTATTCGGCACTCGTATCGCTCGACCCTAAGGCACCCGAAGACCAGTGGCTCGCTCTTGAGAACACCACTCCCGCTTCGGCCAAGATGTCGATCAAGACTTTTGAGCTTGGTGTGGCTGTCAACAAGCTGCTCCAGGTGGCCGACGCCGAAGACTTCGCCAACCGCGACCTGGGCAACAAGGAGTTCGTATGCTACTTCAAGGGCGTATGCGAAATCCCCGGTATCGAGGGTTCGCGTATCGTAAGCTCCAACGCTGTGACCTACAACAAGGTGATGATCAACTATGCCGAGAAGACTCCGGCATATATCTTCATCTGCGGCGACATAGCCAACATCGAGACAGGCGCCGCCAACGGCTTCCTGGCTCCCACTGCCGGCAACTTCGACATCTATAAGGAGAACTTTGCTCTCTTCGAACCCGAAGACATGATCGGCGAGAAACTCTATGTCGGCTCATTCAACCTCACGCCGAAGGACTCCTCGATGGATAACTTCAACGCCAGCAACCCCGATGCCTGCGCTCAGTTCCGCTTCTTCACCGATCTTCTCGGATGGTCAGCAGATGCTTCACTCGGTTCAAATGAGGCTGACTTCTACTGTCTCAATATTACCGACAAGTGGGTAGCCGGATACTCCGGCGACGTTGTGACCAAAGGTCTCGGCAACTGGGGCGCATTCGTGGAAGTGCCCACCGCTGTGACCATCGTTGTCGACCAGCCCAACCTCAAGATCTATATCAAGGAAGGCAAGCACGAAGTGTCATTCGTAGGACGCGATCCTGAATTCAATTGATATGAATCGTGTGTCTCCGGAGCCGGGCCGTCGCGCCCTCTCCGGAGGCCCACTAACTAATCAACAGCAAATCATTTCATGAAAACTATAAAATTCTTATCAGCTCTGGCTCTGACACTCGGACTGGCGGCATGCGAGAACTACGACCTCCCCAATCCTCCCGGCCAGACCAACCCCGCGCCCGACGGATACTTCCAGAACTCGGGTCTGGTGCTCACTCCCGCCGATCAGGACATCAACCTCGTGTCTGCCAATGAGGCCAACATCTTCCCCACTGTAGCCACCATTGATGAGCTTACCGACTTCCCCGGCAATGAATACTCGCTGGAAATCGACATGCAGGTAGGCGCTGATGCCAACTTCTCAAAATACAGCACTATCGCTACGGTAATTGAGAACGAGCAGAATGTGACTGTCAATCCCGACATATTCAATGGTGCGATCCAGGAAATGCTGACCCGTGAGCCGGGCATCTATCAGGTACCCGTGCGCTTCGCCGCTTATGCAGTGCTCGGCACAACCCGCATGCGCCTCGGCGGTGTCGACGCCACCTACGGAGACGAGACTCTCACCGTGCAGACTCTCGATCCGGTGAAGGTAATCGAGAACGCCTACTATGTAGTGCCCTGCAGTGCTTCCGGCACACCCGACCTGTCGGCTGCCATGAAGATGAACAATACAGCCGGCGAAGGGGTATCAGCCTACGACAATCCGGAGTTCGCTCTGAAGTTTGACGTGGCCGACGGCACTCCCTTCTACTTCATGATTGCTCCGCAGTCGGCCATTACAGCCGGCTCTACAGAGGGTCTCTTCGGCTGCCTCGGTTCCGCCGATAACATGAGCGGTAAGCTCGGCGCTTCTTATGGCGCGGCTCTTATCCCCATCAGCGGTGCCGTATTCCTGACCATCAATATGGAGCAGGACGCTTACACCTTAAGCTACGCATTCGCGATGCTCTATCCCCTCTCCGGCTCAGTGAAGATCGAGAACACAATGTGCCTCTACACCGACAACTACATCAACTACACCGGAGTGACGGCCATCAACCGTCAGTGGACTATCTACACTCAGCCTGACAAGAGCGGTGTGGTATTCTACGCAGATCCCGAGACAGAACCTGAGGTAAGCGAAAACATGCTCAACCAGAGCGGCCTCATGAGCACAGTGGCAGGTCCCAAGCTCACTGCTCCCAACAAGGGCAACACTCTCTACTACTGTGACATCAACCTCGTGCAGAAGACATACAGCATCAGCGGTATCACTTCAATCTCTGTAATCGGCGACGGCAACGGCTGGGATACAACCACAGCACCCATGCTTACTCCCTCGAAGGACCTCCGCACATGGACCGGCTCAGACATTGAAATCGGCTCCGAGTTCAAGCTCAACTGCAACGGCGCATGGGATATCGACTTCGGCGGCGTGGCTGTAGAGAACACAATGGGCAAACAGGTCTACAACGTACATTACAAAGGCGACGACCTCCCCTGCGAGGCCGGCAAGTATGACGTGACCGTAGATTTCTCTGCAAAACCCTACACAGTGACTCTGGTCAAGAAATAATCCATATCCATCTTCAATATCCGACCCCGGGCAAGACTGCCCGGGGTCTTTTTATCATCACTTCACTCCATCGGCGGCGATCCGATTTTTTTTTTGAAATAAATTTTGGAAAGTTTGCTAAATTAAATTTTAATCACTAAATTTGCAGCGTTTTCGGGCTCACACAATATGAATGAAGCTGACCTCCATTCACCACTACCCTTGAAAACTACTTAACTGAATAAATAATTACAGTTTAACCATAAAATCTTTTCTAATGAAGAAATTTTACGCATTCGCAGCTGCCGCAATGGTGGCTGTATCAGCCAACGCACAGGCTCTTTACATGACCGGCGCAAGCGCCGCAGCAGAAGAAGGTGGTCTTCCCGCACAGTGGGATCCCGCAAACCCCGCAGAATTCGAAGTCGTAGACGGCAACTTCCAGCTTGAAGTAGCAGGTCTTTCCACTTTCAAGATTTCGACTGTCAAAGGCACTTACGATGAGACGACTGGCGCCGCAATCTGGGATGAATACAATGCAAACGCTCTTGGCTGCGAATACGGCGACGAGCAGGGTGTGGCTGTGGCTCTCGAAGCCGGCAACGACGCCAACATCATGTGCCCCTGGACTGGCGACTGGAAAGTCGTTGTAGCAGGCGACCTCTCTACTATCACATTGACTACTGAGACTCCCGCACCCGATGGAATCAAGCTCTACCTCCGCGGCGACATGAACTCATGGGACAATATCGAAGGCTGGGAATTCGAGCAGCTTAGCGACAACGTATTCAGATTTGTCTTCGGCGAAGGCCAGGCCATCGCTGCAGGCGAGACATTCAAGATTGCCGATGGCGGCTGGGCTAAATACAACTTCGGCGCAGGCGAAGATGCAATGCTGCTTCTCGAAGTGGATACTGAAATCTTCAACGGCAGCAACACCAACATGACTCTCGAAGAAGAGTGCAACGGCGTATGCTGGTTCACTTTCGACGGCAACTGGGTAGCATTCTCTAACGATCCCGACTTCGTGCCCGAATTCGCCGGCAACGTAGGTGTCAACTCTGTAGCAGCAAGCAACGGCGAAGCTCAGTACTTCAACCTTCAGGGTGTACGCGTAGCCAACCCCGAGAACGGCATCTTCATAGTCGTTAAGGATGGCAAATCCTACAAGACTGTTGTAAAATAAATCAGCGACATTATCCTCATCAGAGTCCGTGCGACAGCATAGACGGGATATGATGATATCTTAAGGAAGGATTACCTTGCATGCAAGGTAATCCTTCCTCCTTTTATATGGAAGTCGCCGGATTATATTGAAATCGCCGGGTTATATGTAAGTCGCCGGAACTTTTACCGACGGCAAGATTCATTAAGACCCGGGGCCGACAAGCGGGTGCGGACATGGAGACTACTCTTGCTTATATGCCGTGATATTGATCAAGATTGACACTGCGGCCAACAAATAACGCCACTTTTTGAGTCCCCGCAGAAGTTTAAATGACTTCACTGTATGGAATACAAAACATTTTGATTAATTTTGCGTAATAAAATATATGGAAAACCTCAGTCAGAATGACCGGCCTTCGTCGCAGAATGTTATCGATGAGGCCACCAGCTCAGAATACAAGTACGGCTTTACATCCGACATCGACACCGAAATAGTGCCTCCCGGACTGTCGGAAGAGACCGTGCGCCTCATATCACGCCTGAAAGGGGAACCCGAATGGCTACTCGAATTCAGGCTAAAAGCCTTCCGTCATTGGCTTACGCTCACTCCGCCGGAGTGGGCGCACCTCGACATACCAGAAATCGACTTCCAGGCCATATCATATTATGCGGCCCCGAAGAAAAAAGAACTCAAAAAGAGTCTTGATGAAGTCGACCCTGAACTTATCGACACATTCAACCGTCTCGGCATATCTCTGCAGGAACAGAAGCAGCTCGCCGGGGTGGCCGTGGATGCCGTAATGGACTCTGTCAGCGTCAAAACCACACACCGCGAGAAACTCGCCGAACTCGGAGTAATCTTCTGCTCTTTCTCCGAAGCCGTAAAGGATTATCCCGACCTGGTCATGAAGTATCTCGGCTCCGTGGTGAGCTATCGCGACAATTTCTATGCCGCACTGAATTCGGCTGTATTCTCCGACGGCTCGTTTGTATATATCCCCAAAGGGGTGAGATGCCCGATGGAACTCTCCACATATTTCCGAATCAACGCCGCCGGCACCGGACAGTTCGAACGCACCCTCATCGTGGCCGATGACGATGCCTACGTAAGCTATCTGGAAGGGTGCACGGCTCCGATGCGCGATGAAAACCAGCTTCACGCCGCCATCGTGGAAATCATCGCGGAGGAACGCGCCGAGGTAAAATACAGCACCGTGCAGAACTGGTATGCCGGCGACAGACAGGGACGCGGTGGCATCTACAACTTCGTCACCAAGCGCGGTCTCTGTCGTGGACACCGCTCCAAAATATCATGGACCCAGGTGGAGACTGGCTCTGCCATCACATGGAAATACCCCTCATGCATACTGAAGGGGGATGAGTCGGTAGGTGAATTCTATTCAGTGGCCGTCACCAACAATTTCCAACAGGCAGACACCGGAACCAAAATGATACACATCGGACGCAACTCGCGCTCCACAATAGTCAGCAAGGGTATCTCGGCCGGACACTCGCAGAACTCCTACCGAGGCCTGGTGCGCATCGATGCCAAGGCCTCGGGATGCCGCAACTTCACCCAGTGCGACTCTCTGCTTATGGGATCCGACTGCGGCGCACACACCTTCCCCGTAATCGATGTGCGCAATCCCGAATCCACCGCCGAGCACGAGGCCACCACCTCCAAAATCAACGAAGAGCAGCTCTTCTACTGCCAGCAGCGAGGGATACCCACCGAGGAGGCCATCGGACTCATCGTCAACGGATATGCCAAGGAAGTGATGAACAAACTCCCGATGGAATTTGCCGTCGAGGCACAGAAACTCCTTCAGATCACCCTCGAAGGCTCTGTGGGATAATTTATACACATCCTCTCTGGATTTTGAAATGATTGAAAGAACAGTTATAGTCGACAGCATTGACCCACAGACATTCTACGGAGTCAACAACGCCAATATCAACCTGATACGCAATCTCTTCCCGAAATTGCGCATGGCTGCGCGCGGAAGCGTAATCAAGGTGATCGGCGAGGACTCCGAGACTGCCGAATTCGAGGGGAAAATCAAGCAAATCGAGGCATACGCCGCAAAGTATAATAAACTCACCGATGAGGCCATCATCGATATCATAAAAGGGGAACCGCCCAAAGCCCAGAATTCCGAAGGTGTGATCATCTTCGGGCAGAGCGGACGCCCCATAGCCCCGCGCAACGCCAACCAGGCCCGAATGGTGCGCTCTTTCGAGGAGAATGACCTCACGTTCGCTCTCGGCCCGGCCGGAACCGGAAAGACATATATCGCAATTGCTCTGGCTGTAGCGGCACTGAAGAACCGGACGTGCAAACGCATCATCCTCTCGCGCCCCGCTGTGGAGGCAGGCGAAAAACTCGGGTTCCTCCCCGGCGACATGAAAGATAAAATCGACCCCTACCTGCGCCCGCTTTACGATGCTCTGGAGGATATGCTCCCGGCCGTGAAACTCAAGGAGTACATGGAGTCGGACACCATACAGATCGCACCGCTCGCATTCATGAGAGGGCGCACCCTCAACGATGCCATCATAATACTCGACGAGGCCCAGAACACCACGAAGCATCAGATGAAGATGTTTCTGACCCGTCTGGGTGTCAATGCCAAGATGATCATCACAGGCGATGCCACTCAGATCGACCTGCCCCGCACGGTGCAGTCCGGTCTCATGCAGGCTCTCCGGATCCTGCGTGGCGTAAAAGGAATCGGCATTATCGAATATGCCAAGAAGGATATCGTGCGCCATCCCCTTGTGCAACGCATCGTAGATGCATATGAGGCCCGAGAGGAGAAGGTCGACAAGGAATTCGATGAGTCGGTAGCCGCTCTGCCACGCCCTCCTCACCCCGACCGTTAAATCCCGCTGCGGCAGGGTCATGCCACGGCGACATCGACCGATTTCAACGGGAAATCTCCTCGTGAAGCTCAAACACGACCCTTTCTGCCACGCCCCGGAGCTGAAGCCTTGAGCAAACCCGACTCCCTCAAAAACGAAAAAAGCCAAAATAATGATACAGATAGGCGACACAGTAAGATACCTAAACTCCGTCGGTGGCGGCAAAGTGACCCGCATCGACGGGAAAATAGCATACGTCGACGACAACGGCTTCGAGACTCCCTTCCAGATAAAGGAACTCGTGGTCGTGCTCCCGGCCGGACACGAAAAGCCGCAGGGAGCCGCCCGCCTGATGTTCGACCAGAAGGCATTCGACTCCGGCAAAGCCCCCGGGCGTCAGAAAGCGACTCCGGCCCCGGCCAAGGAGCCGGAACTATCCAAAGACATCACTCCGCCTCCCGCGCCCCTTCCTCCGGCACCGGAGACCGACTACGGCAACCGGCTCACCATAGCCCTCGCATTCGAGCCATCGGATATAAAAAAGCTTTCTGAGGCCACCTTCAATGCAGTCCTCGTCAATGACTCGAACTATACTCTCCAGTTCTTTCTGGCCGGGCGTGCTCCTGAATGTGCCGAATGGAGCGTAATATATCAGGGGGATGTGCAGCCTAACGAAATCATCGACCTGGCACAATTCTCACACTCCACGCTCGGACGCATCGAGCGAATCGTATTTCAGGCAATCGCTTTCAAGCAGGGGAAGGATTTCGATGTGAAAGACCCGATCGCCGTGATGAGGAAACTCGACCTCACGAAATTCCATAAAATGCACTGCTTCCGTCCCGGACGTTTCTTCGACTCGCCGGTACTGGAATTCCCGCTAATAAATGCCGACAGATTTCAAAAACAGACCTGATGAAAGATAAATTCTGGACATACCCCGCCGAAGCCGAGTCGGGGCGCAAGATAATCATCACCGGCCGCGATAATGTCGACAAGCCACGCCTTTCGGGAAAATACATCTACCGTCTCACTGTGAGCTGGGACTACCAATCCCTTCCGGACGGTATGCCCGCCGATGCCGATGCCTCTGTCATGGAGCAGGCCACGGACCAGCTCCTTGAGGAGACACGCCGCGACACGGCCGCCATTCTGACCGGCATCTACACCGGCGACGGGCGACGTGACTGGGTGTTCTACACCCGCTCTCTCTTCATATTCCAGAAAATACTGAACCGCGCCCTCGAATCTTTCCCGCAGCTGCCGCTCCAGATTGAGGCCGCCGAAGACTGCGGATGGGAGGAATATCTCGACATGCGAGCACAAACCTATATCCCCGACGACGAAGACTGACCACGGCCGGAAGGCTCCCCGAAGCCCCGGGAGCCTTCCTGCCGGCGAAGTCCGCCTGCAACCCTTTTTGACCGGCATCAAGGCTTAGCACCTGCCACCCCCCATCTGAAAAAACAAAAACCAAATAATTCAGAATCATGCTAAAACTCAAACTAATCTTAATCACCGCCATGCTCGCCATGGCAATCCCTGCCTTAAAGGCCCAGATCACCTACGAACCCTCGCCTCTCTATGACAACAGCCAGGACGTAGTGATCTACTTCCATGCCGACGAAGGCAACAAAGGACTCCAGAACCAGCCTGAATCAACGGCAATCTACGCCCACACCGGAGTAATCACCGACCAGTCGAAGAACGACACCGACTGGAAGTACGCCACTGAATGGGGCAAGAATCTCGACAAGTATAAAATGACCTATGTCGGCCCCAACCTATACTCGCTCCATATCGGAAACATCAAAGAATTCTATGGCATCACTTCCGACAGCGAGGTCATCAAGAAGCTTGTCTTCGTATTCCGCAATGCCGCAGGCACTAAAGAAGGGAAGGGGAAGAATGGCGCCGACATCTCAGTCGATGTAATCTCGACTGCCCTTCAGGTGGACTTCACCAAAAGCATAGCCGGACTGACTGTCACCACTGACAATCCGGATGTGGAATTCAAGCTGTCGGCCAATCAGAAGGTTGACCGCATGTGGATTACAGTCAATCTCGAGACAATGGCCGAGACTACTGACTCCGACCAGCTCGAATACACGCTCACCTGCTCTAAGCCGGGACGCTACAATGTCTATGGCAATGTGGAGCATAACGGCAAGACCATCTCCCGCTCATTCCTCCTCAACTTCGTGGAGGCCTCCGAACAGAAGGATTATCCCGGCGGCGTGCCGCAGATGGGCACAGTGCGTCAGCCCGACGGCAGCGTCATTTTCTGTATCGCAGCCCCGATGAAGGAATCTGTAAAGCTGATCGGCTCATGGTTTGACTATGACACCGACCGGGCTATCCCCCTGTATATTCATGACTATGACGGCCAGCGATATTTCTGGACAAGCGTCAGCGGTCTTGACGCCGACAAACAGTATCTCTACTATTATCTTGTCGACGACAATTACAAAGTGGGCGACCCCTACGCACGCCTCGTGCTCGACCCCAACAACGACAAGTATATCCCCACGTCCGTATACCCCGGTCTGCCTGAATATCCCTCGCAGGTCAAAGGCTCTGTATCGCTCTCTGTCTATCAGGAGAACATCAACGACTATGCATGGACCGATGATGACTTCCTGCCTGCAGAAAAGAAAGACCTCGTGATCTACGAGCTGCTCTTCCGCGACTTTACCGGCACTGAGGGCGAGGCCAAGGGTAACGGCACAGTGCGCAAGGCCATCGAGAAAATTCCATACCTCAAGCAACTCGGTGTCAACGCCGTGGAGCTGCTCCCGATCAACGAATTCAACGGCAACAACTCCTGGGGCTATAATCCCAATTTCTACTTCGCTCCCGACAAGGCCTACGGCACACCCGACGACTATAAGGAATTCATCAACACATGCCATGAAAACGGCATCGCCGTAATCCTCGACATGGTGTTCAACCAGAGCGACTGGCAGCACCCCTGGTATGTGATGTACCCCGCAGGCGAGAACCCGATGTACAACGCCGACGCGCCTCACGCCTACAACGTGCTCAACGACTGGAATCAAGGGCATCCCCTCGTGCGACAGCAGTGGAAGGACGTTGTGAAATACTGGATGGAGGAATATCACGTCGACGGATATCGTTTCGACCTCGTGAAGGGTCTGGGCGACAACGACTCATACGCCAACAACGGCGATGCCGCCACCAACGCCTACAATGCCTCGCGTGTGGCCAACATGCACGCTATCCAGGAGGCCATGAATGAAATCAATCCCGATGCTTTCTTCATCAACGAGAACCTTGCCGGCGCAAAGGAGGAGAATGAAATGGCTGAATTCGGTATGCTCAACTGGGCGAATGTAAATACTGAAGGTTGCCAGTTCGCAATGGGCTACAGCTCCAACTCAAGCCTCAACCGGATGTTTGCTCTCAAGGACAGCCGCACTCTCAACTCTACAGTGGCTTACCTTGAATCACACGACGAAGAACGCCTCGCCTTCAAGCAGATCAAATACGGTGTGACTCAGGTGAAGACCAACCACACCATAGCCTGCCGCCGCCTCGGCTCGGCTGCGGCACAGATGATTCTCGTGCCCGGCGCACACATGATATGGATGTTCTCTGAAATGGGCAATGCCGAGACCACCAAGAACTCCAACGGGTCAAACAACGTCGACCCGAAAATCGTGAACTGGAATCTGCTCGACGACCCTGCCAACCGCGGACTGATGGAGAATTACGCCAAGCTGATTGGTCTGCGCACTCAGAACCCCGACCTCTTCGATGTCGACGGCGGTGCAAATTTCTCCATCGACTGCGCAGCTTCAAAATGGAGCGGCGGACGCACCATAATCGCCAATACCGGCAGCCGTGAGCTTATCTGCGTCATCAACCCCAATATCGACAAGGAAATTACAGTCGAGGTGCCCTTCTCGTTCGAGGCATCACGCTACGTGATTGCCGACCAGTCTTACGGCACCGGCAGCACATTCTCCGTAGCCGACGGCTCTGTCACCGTGCCCGCCAACGCCTATGTCGTAGTGGCCACATCCGACCTCAGTGAGGTCAGCTCCATCCCTGCGGCCGATCCCACAGCCACTCTGTCGGCATACGGCTGTAAGGGTGAAATCGTAGTGACTGCAGCTCCCGCAGGCATCGAAATCTACGATCTGGCTGGCGTACGCCGCTTCGCCTCCGAAGAGTCAACCGCCTCTGTGCAGCTCCCGGCCGGCATCTATGTGGTGCGCTCCGGCTCAGAGGCAGCCAAGATTGCCGTGAAATAGCCCTGCGGCAGAGCCACCTGGCGGAGCCTGCTCTGCCCGATGGCTCTGCTCACCTGATCATACCCACCCCGCATGGCTCCCGCAGACGGGACCATGCGGGGTTGATGTTTTTACATATATTTATGGCAATTTTAAGCAATACGGATTATATTTTAACTTTATGCAACCAATATAACCATCCCGCTCATCGTTTTCATATCGGTTGCCTTAATGAAAATGCCCCGTGGGGGTGGCGGCCGTGAGGTGCTACCGCCTCCCCGGAATTGAAAACATGAATTGTCTAAATTTTGGGTTATATACATTAGTAATTTCTATCCTGCATGGCGGCCGCCTCACGGCATCTGCCATGTGCCCCCGGCCCGGACGTCGCGACGACGCCCGGGCCGAATGGCTTTCCCACGGTTTCCGCGCCGCACATCCTGACATGAGCCGACATGTTTTCTGCGGTAACTGCACCGGGGGCAAGGACAAGCCCCTGCATTAACATTTTTTACAGAGAGGAGTCACAAATTTTACTATCGGTTAAATTTGAACACTTACTTATCTTTCCGCATTTCACTTTTTTGTAGTAACTTTGCAATGACAACCATCACAATCCTCACAAATGAACCCCACCGGCTCCTCAACAATCACATCAATATCCGATGATGACCGGCGTATCTTCGAAGCCTACCGGCAGATGCTCGACGCCTACCTGCACAGCAATCATCGCCGCAAGATAGAAATCATCGAGAAGGCGTTCCGGTACGCCCGGACCGCCCATCGCGACATGCGCCGACGCAACGGTGATCCCTATGTGCTCCATCCCATAGCCGTGGCCCGTATCGCAGTCGAGGAACTCGGGCTCGGATCGACTTCAATATGCGCCGCGTTGCTTCACGATGTAGTGGCCAATTCCGACTATACCCACGATGACATACTCGAAGGGTTCGGACCAAAGATAGCATCAATCGTCGAGGGTATCGACCGCATATCCGGAGGAATCTTGGGGCAGAATGCCGAGGTGCAGGCAGAAAAATTCCGCAAACTGCTGCTCAGCATGTCGACCGACGTGAGGGTGGTGCTCGTAAAGATGGCCGACAGGCTCCACAACATGCGCACCCTCGATGCTCTGCTCTCCGACAAGCAGCGGCGTGTGGCCGACGAGACACTGTATGTATATGCTCCTCTTGCCCACCGTCTCGGCCTCAACAAAATGAAATACGAACTCGAAGACCTCGCCCTGCGTTATAAAGAGCCGGATATCTATGCCGACATCCGCTCCAAAGTAGTGGAGAGCGAAGCCCAGCGACAGAAGATTGTCAGCGAGTTTGTGGCCCCGGTCAAGGAACGGCTCGACCGCGCCGGTTTCTCATATGAAATCAAGGCCCGCGTGAAAAGCACTTATTCCATCTACAACAAGATGCGCAAGAAAGGGGTGCCGTTTGAGGAAATCTACGATATCTACGCCGTACGCGTAATCTTCGACAATGATGACGAGGAGACCGAAAAACTCCGATGCTGGCAGATCTACACTTTTTTCACCGATTTCTATCAGGTGCATCCGGGGCGTCTGCGCGACTGGATTTCCACACCGAAAGCCAACGGATACCGTGCCCTCCACCTCACAGCTATGGGCAATCACGGCAAATGGATCGAGGTGCAGATACGCTCACGCAAGATGGACGAAATTGCCGAACTCGGCTACGCCGCCCACTGGAAATACAAAACCGGCGAACAATCGTACGACAACGACCTCGAGGCATGGATGAACACCATCAAGGATATTCTCGCTCACCCCGGACCGAATGCAATTGATTTTCTTGACACCATCAAACTCTCGCTATATTCAAAGGAAATCTATGTATTCACCCCAAAAGGCGACCTGATTACTCTCCCTTCGGGATCTACAGTGCTCGACATGGCTTTCGAAATCCACACGCAGCTCGGGCTGCACTGTCTGGCAGGGCAAATCAACCGCCGACTGGTGAATCCCGACCATGAACTGCAGTCAGGCGATCAGGTGCAGATTATCTCCGCCGACAGCACATGCCCCACTCCGGCGATGCTCGCCATGTGCCACACCGTCAAGGCCCGCCACCGACTGCGCAGCTGGCTGAGGCGCCACAATGTACCGGACTCACCTCCTTCCCAACGTCAGGATATGCGTCATGGACACCGTGAGTCATAGTGCAAGCCACGACTGACATGCGTGCCTATCGATGTCAGGACATCACACCGATATATGGAGTGCCCACACACACAACAGACATCAACAAAAACTCGAACCCGAATCCACAACCGGTGCGCCGCCGGCTCCGCTATCCACCCGAGCGACGCAAGCCCCGACCTCATATAAAGATACCGATGAAGATACCATTCACCAGAATCAGCCTCCTCCGCATAGCATTGCTCATAGCCGCCACGGCAATCGTGGTGCTCATAGTGCCGCGCGCCGACAATCAGAGCTACAGTTA
Organism: Porphyromonadaceae bacterium UBA7141; assembly: GCA_002491945.1. Lineage (GTDB taxonomy): Bacteria > Bacteroidota > Bacteroidia > Bacteroidales > Muribaculaceae > Lepagella. The sequence goes on along the minus strand of DKWX01000029.1, from coordinate 13,758 downwards.
CGAACTCAACCAGCCCTGGAAATATCCACTGCTGACCGCAGACTTCGACACCCCCATCAACCGCGACTCCACTTCAACGCGCCAGATGTATGACTCGATAGAAGCTAACTTCATACCCTTCGCCAAACGCACCGATGCCAACAATAAGGTGGCCATCGAGAAGTTCATGACATCCGTGCGCCCCGATGTGTCGGCTCAGGAAGCCGCACTCCTCTCTCGACTCGTCTCTCAGGTATATGCCGATGGCATAGCCACCCCAAACCTCTACAATCAGATTCACCGGGGCAACAACACCAAATACCGCATCATGAGCCAGAGCGCCGATGAACCCGGCACGCTCCACACCTTCGACGGCACTCACGTGCGCTCGCAGAAACAGGCATTTGAATTTGTAGACTCCCTCTACGCCCAGGCCACCGGCAAACCGAGGCACGAACTTCCGACAGGAGTGGCCCGGGCTCTGGGGGTGGTGCTCATGCCCGACCTCAAGGTCGACTCCGTCAACTACACCAAATACCGCAACCAGGAATATCTCAGCGTCACAAGCGCCATCGGTGTCATACAGAAAGGGCAGCGCATCGTCGACCGTGGAGAAATCATCAGCCAGCAGATTTACACGAATCTCAACACCTACACCGATATGCTCAAATCGAGCCGAAACGAGAATGTCCTTCATTCCTACTTCTACATCGGTCAGGCCCTCTACATTCTGTGTTGCTGGCTCGTGCTATATCTCTTCCTGGCCATCTACCGGCCTAAATTCTTCGCAAGCCTGCGCAACATGACATTCCTTGTGTCGCTCATCACACTCTTTGTCGTGATTTCGACACTCGTGTTTGAATTCAACATGCAGGCCATCTATGTGATGCCGTTCGCTACGATACCGGTCATTGTAATGGTATTCTTCGATTCGCGCACAGCCTTATTCGCACTTCTTACCTCAGTGCTGCTCACGGCCATCATAGCCACGTATCAGTTCCAGTTTATCGTACTTGAACTCCTGGCAGGCCTCGCCGCCACCTTCAGCATCAATCATCTGTCAAAACGCAGTCAGCTGCTGCGCACAGCCGCCATCACGCTTGCCGTATATTCAGGCATGTATCTGGCCCTTGTGCTCGCCACCGACGGCAATCTGCGCCAGTTCAATCCGCAGATGCTGCTGATGTTCGTCTTCAACTCGCTTATCCTCTCTTTCGCCTATATCCTGATTCTGATTATAGAGAAAATCTTCGGCTTCACATCGATGGTGACTCTTGTGGAACTCTCGGATATCAATCATCCGCTGCTGCGCCGTCTGGCCGAAGAGGCTCCGGGCACATTCCAGCACTCCATCCAGGTGTCGACTCTGGCCGCAGAGGCAGCCCGCGCAATCGGAGCCAATACGCAGCTGGCGCGTACCGGCGCTCTCTATCATGATATCGGTAAGATGGAAAGTCCGGTGTTCTTCACCGAAAACCAGCATGGAGTCAATCCCCACGCCGGACTCAACCCTGAGACTTCGGCACGCAAAATCATAAGCCATGTCACCGATGGCCTTGCTCTTGCATCGAAGTATAAGCTGCCTCAGGTGATACGCAATTTCATTGCCGAGCACCATGGCAAGGGGATTACGAAGTATTTCTATAATACGGCTGTCAATGAAAGTCCGGACGGCCATGTCGACCGACACCTCTTCGAGTATCCCGGACCCAACCCGCGCAGTAAGGAGACTGCCATCCTGATGATGGCCGACTGTGTGGAGGCCGCCTCCCGAAGCCTCAAGGACTATTCCCAACCGAGTATCGACCAACTCGTCGACCGGCTCATCGACTCACTTATGGCCGACGGACTGCTGCGCGACTCTCCGCTCAGCTTCCACGATGTGGAGACAGTGCGCCAGACATTCAAGAAGCGTCTGGCCACAATCTATCACACCCGCGTGGCCTACCCGACTCTCAATAAGACCTGTAAGACCCCCGACAAGGGACAGGCTACAGCCGGTTAACACATTTTTGGATACATTCCAAATAATTGACTCCTCCCGGGCGTTGTAGAGTATATAGATACTTCAGAAAAATGAGCATAGTGCTGATTATATTGAGCTGTCTGCTATGGGCAGGTGCGTTCGCAGCCTTCCCGCGCCGGATTCTGCTGAGTCCGGCTCTGTCGTTCTGCGCGCTGCTCCTGCTGAGCTTCGCTCGCGTCAATGGCGTGCCCATAGTGCCTGTGGCCAACAGCATGACTCTCTCCTGGCTATGCATCACCATTGTGGTGATGATGGTGATTCTGCTCCAGAATCCCGCCATACGCATCCAAAGCCGCGGCACGGGCTACATACTCTTCGGCGCCATGGCCGGTATGGCTGCCGGTATCGCCGTCTATACGGTGTCGGCATCACTGAGCATTCTCTACGCCATGATGCTCGGAGGCACCGCCATCGGCATAACCCTCGGGCTGCTCGTTTTCTCCAATACCCCCGCCGGAAGGGGCATAGCCCCCTCCTCGGGGCATTTCTGGCAGTATCTGCTCGCCAAAGGGTTTCCGGCCCTGATTACAGTGGCCCAGATAGGAATCGCTCTGGTAATCCTCACCGCCACCTACCGGAGCCACTCCCTCTGACATCATCGGATTCCCGACTCTTCATTACTCATCCTCACTCCTAATTCATAATTCCCACGAAAGTGATGCAAAAACTCATATATCTAATCCTGGCATGCAGTCTGGCAATCCCGGCAATGGCTGCCCCGGCTCCCGCAAAAAAGAACCCGGCCCGAAAAATCACGGTCGAGAAACCTGACTTCGCCCGTATCGAACGTGAGACCCAAGACCCCAAAAGCGACCTCTATTTCCCGAAGCTCATAAAAATCTACAATCGCAATGACACGTCGATGACTCAGGAGCAATACCGCAATCTCTATCTCGGATACCAGTTTCAGGAAGATTACGACCCTTATCGCACTTCTCCCTACAACACCTCATCCGACTCATTGCTCACTATAGTCAAGGCCACTAAAGGACGCCTCGACGCTGCATCCGATTCGCTGAGCCGATTGGTGAAAAACAATCGTATATCCGCACATGAGGCCGAAAAACAGAAGGAATCGCTCAAGACCCTCTACAAACGTCAGCTCCGCGAACTCTCCACTCTTGTGGAACTATCGCTCAAGGACAATCCTTTCGATTTGCGGCAGATGTCGGTGCTCGTCCACACCTCTAAGGAAATGGGCAACACCATGAAGGCCAAAATCTGGGAATACCGGCTTGAAAACATACTCGGTGCCATCAAAAGCACCGGCTCCGGCGAGGATATGGAGAATGCGTTCTACGTAATCTACCCGATGCATGAATATAATATGATTCAGCTGCTCGGCTACGAACCGACGGCCGTAGATTTCCCCGCCGACGGGTTTGACTATATCAGCGTGAAGCCCGACAGCAGTTCGAAACGACGCATCTCCAAGCCGGCCGAAGGGTTCTATTTCAATGTCGGCGAACTCACACGCCAGTATGAACTCAAGCACCCCGAAGAGGCTTCCGCCACGGAAGATGTAATTGATGTCGAGACCGAACCCGACCCTGATGATACCCCCGCCATCATCTCGCCCGATGAGATGCCGGCTGAATAAGACATTCTCCATCCTCTCGCCACACCTGTCTACAGTATCTCTCCGACACGCCCGTGTGCCGGAATCATACACACTGCTGAAAAATCAACAATATCTATAATACGTAATGGAAAATAAAGAAATAGTAGGCCCCGGCAAGTTCGTCAAATACGCTTATCGCCTCTACAGCTATCCCGACGGGCAGCTCCTGTTTGAAACTCCCAAGGACGCCCCTGATGAACTTGTATACGGTATCAGCCACGATGTGGTGCCCGGCCTTATAGCCGCAATGAAAGATCTCGGGAAGGGCGACAGATTTTCCGTCACTCTTCCTCCGGAAGCTGCCTTCGGCGAGCGCTATGAGGACAATGTAGTGACTCTCGACAAGGAAATCTTCTCTCGCGACGGCGAACTGGCCGAAGAGGTGACTGTCGATGCCGAACTCCCTATGATGACTGCCGAAGGCTACCGCATTATGGGGCGTGTGCTCGAGATTTCGGATGCCGGAGTAAAAATGGACTTCAATCATCCTTTCGCCGGAAAGACCGTGAAATATGATGGCGAAATAATCGAAGTGCGCGATGCCACTCCCGACGAGCTACAGCCCGCCGGAGGGTGCGGATGCGGACACGGGGGGTGCGGCGACGGCTGCGGACATGGCGGCTGCTGCGACAGCCACGATGACTGCGGATGCTCCGACAACCACCACGACTGCTCTTGCGGTGGCAATCACTGTGGATGCGAACACTGAAAATCCGACCTCGACACACTGAGAAGACACGCATTTACCACCATTTAATGGGGGTGAGTTGAAAAAAAACGGAAAAAGTTTGGTGCAATCCAAACTTTTTTCGTAACTTTGCATTGTTGAAACGCCGCCACGGTTTACACACCGATAATCTGCAAGTTTCGACAAGGGCGAATACCAGAGTGGCC
>DKWX01000029.1:0-8943 GCA_002491945.1 Porphyromonadaceae bacterium UBA7141 | reverse complement strand
GTTCGAATCCATCTTCGCCCACATCAAAAACAGCATGACAACTTTTAGTAAAAAGGCGACTCCGTGAGGAATCGCCTTTTTCCATTCCTCACCTCTCCTCCTCTTTACCTTCCTCCACCTCTCCTCCACTTAACTGCTACCTATCCCCATTCCCTCTTTCCGCACCCTCTTTCCGCACCCTCTTTCCATTCCATCTCTTCGCCCCTCTCCTCTCTCTCCTCTCCATCTGAGTCCTTGACTAGCCCGACTTCCGGCCATTCTCAATCGGCCACATATTCCGGCCCCGCCGGAGAATCACTCTTTGGGTAAATGAAGTTAAAATCAAACACGCCCATAGTTTCTTACCTTTTATAGTAATCTGACATGAGATTAGTAATCCAACGAGTGACAGAAGCATCTGTCACAATCGACGGCACGATGCACAGCAGCATAAACCGCGGTCTGATGGTTCTTGTAGGAGTGGCCAAAGAGGACTCGCCTGATGATGTGGAATGGCTCGCTGCCAAAACAGCCGCAATGCGCATCTTCCCCGATGAAGAGGGGGTAATGAATCTCTCACTTCTCGACATAGGCGGAGAAGTACTGGCCGTCAGCCAGTTCACTCTCACCGCATCTACCCGTAAAGGCAATCGTCCAAGCTATATCCATGCCGCCGGCCACGACCTGGCCATACCGCTCTATGAGACGTATTGCCGACGTCTCTCCGAAATCCTCGGGCGAGAAGTGAGGCAGGGCATTTTCGGCGCCGACATGAAGGTAGCCCTCGTCAACGACGGTCCGGTCACGATAATAATCGACTCCCGGCTACGTGAATAACCGCCATCTCCCTGATTCGCGATGAAATATAACAGTCCGCCTTATTCCATCGGGAATAAGGCGGACTGTATAAGTAAGTGTCGCGCAATGACAGGGTGTCATCAGATGGAGAGACGCCGCAGCGTTCCGAGAAGCTCCTGATTGATGGGCTTGTCGTTCTTGATGGCCTTGGTGAATGGCACATATACGATTTCATCGTTTTTGATGCCAATCATCACATTGCGCTGATCATCCTGAAGAGCATCGATAGCCGCGGCACCCATGCGTGATGCAAGAATACGGTCGTGGGCCGTCGGACTGCCGCCGCGCTGCAGGTGCCCCAGAATCGACACTCTGACATCATAGCCCGGATACTCCTGCTCCACACGCTGGGCCAACCCCATAGCGCCACCCGTTATCGGACTCTCGGCCACGAGCACAATCGAAGAGTTTTTCGATTTGCGGAAACCGTTCTGAATCAGCTCGGCAAGCTGGTCGACCTGAGTCGAAATCTCAGGTATGATGGCAGCCTCCGCACCTGACGCGATAGCACCGTTAAGCGCAAGGAAACCTGCATCCCGTCCCATCACCTCAATAAAGAAGAGGCGTTCATGCGATGTGGCCGTATCACGGATTTTATCGACACAGTCCATAATAGTGTTAAGAGCCGTATCATAGCCGATTGTGGCATCGGTGCCGTAAAGATCATTGTCGATTGTACCAGGCAGACCGATGATGGGGAAATTAAACTCATTGGCAAATATACGCGCACCCGTCAGCGAACCGTCGCCGCCTATCACTACCAAAGCATCGATTTCATGGCGTTTCAGCACGTCATATGCACACTGACGCCCTTCGGGAGTCTGGAACTCCTTGCAACGGGCAGTCTTCAGAATCGTGCCGCCTCGCTGTATGATATTGCTGACATTCTGAGTGGAGAATTCCTGAATCTCGTCGGTAATAAGGCCGCGATAGCCACGATAGATACCGTACACGCGGTAGCCGGCGAATATACCGGCACGCGTCACTGCACGTATCGCCGCATTCATGCCCGGAGCATCGCCTCCGGAGGTAAGTATGCCTATCGATTTAATCTTTTCCATAACACTGTGATATTTTATTTCCTTTAGTTCTTTGTCATTTCACCTCTGCCAATCCATTTAAGGCACCCGTGCCGATACCGACAGAGCAAAACGTCATAATTCTACAACGCCCTACACCCCAAAACAAGTGCAATATAGCTACAAAGTTAACCTTTTATGCCGAAATCACAAAAAAAATTGCTAATTTTGGAGGTGGAAAATATCACCCATATGGAGAAGCAATTGAATATAACCCCCGGCGCTGAGTGCGGTAGTGCCTTTGCCGCCGACGGCATACGCAACATAGTATTCGATCTGGGGGGAGTCGTAATCGACCTCTGCCGCGAAAACGCCGTGGCGGCCCTTCAGTCATTAGGGCTCGACGAGGCCGACGAACTGCTCGGACTGTACCGTCAGGAAGAGCCATTCCTCGGGCTGGAGACCGGTCGCATCACCGCCGATGAATTCTTCGAGACAATACGCCGTTCATGCCCTGGAGCCTCCGACATCCAGATCACTGAAGCGTTCAACGCATTCCTTGCAGGCCTCCCCGTCCGACGCCTGGAGCGCCTGCGCGAACTGCGCCGGAAGGGATACCGCGTGTATGCTCTTTCCAACACCAACCCCGTGATGTTCCACAGCTGGATCGCCGCCGCTTTCCGACAGGAGGGGATGCAGGTCAACGACTACTTCGACGGTATCGTGGCATCCTTCGAAGAGCTATGCTGCAAGCCTGACACGGCCATTTTCCGCACCGTGCTCAGACGCTATGACCTCGTCCCGGCTCAGACTCTTATGCTCGATGACTCCGAAAAGAACTGTCAGGCCGCACGCGACTGTGGAATGATGGCCATTAGAGTAGGTCGGACCAAGGACGACGACATGATTGCAATAACCGAAAACCTACCGGAGACAGCAAAGTGATACCACCGAAGCAAGCCGCCGACACCTCCACAGGGGCTATGTCAGAATCAGAACCCGGATCCGCACCTATGCCGATGCGTGCCGCTACGGTAGGCACTTTCGATGGAGTCCACCGGGGGCACATGGAAGTAATACGGATGCTGCGTAGCGAAGCCGCCCGACGCGGACTCTCACCGCTCATAATCACATTCGACCGCCACCCGCTTGAACTAATCGCTCCGCAACGTGCCCCGCTCTCGATTCTCATCACTGAGGAAAAAAGAAGTCGCCTGATGAAGGAGAACATGGAGGTGATGATACTACACTTCGACACCTCGATGATGACCATGACGGCACGTGACTGGATACGCCACATGCGACGCAATATTGGCGTGCGGCTGCTAATCATGGGCTACGACAATACATTCGGCAGCGACGGACGATTCCTCTCTCCGGCCGACTATCATGCCATCGCCGAAACAGAGGGGATGGAGCTAATCATCGCTCCGGCTATCGAAAGATGTTCCAGCTCATTGGCAAGAAAGGCCATCGCACGCGGCGACATGCCGGACGCCACACGTATAATCGGACACCCCTACACCCTGACAGGCACTGTTGTAGAGGGCGACCGCCTCGGACGCGTCATTGGCTACCCCACCGCCAATCTTGATCTCCCGGAGGATTCCCGACGTCTGCTCCCTCCATACGGAGTATACCTCACCAGAGCCACTCTCACCGACGGACGCCGCTTCGCCGCAGTCACCAACATCGGAGTACGCCCGTCCGTCACATCCTCTAAGGAACTCCGCATTGAGTCGCATCTGATTGACTTCGACGAGGATATCTACGGCACACGGCTCAGCATCGAACTTCTCTGCCAGCTGCGCACTGAACGCCACTTTGCCGGACTCCCCGAACTCAAGGAGGCTATAGCGGCCGACAAACGCGAAGCCCGACACCTATACCCTGAATTTGACTGCCAACTATCAACAAATCAAATTTCTACAAATGGAAATCATCAACTTTGACCGTACTCCATCTCTGATGAGCCAGTATATGAGAGAATTACGCGACATCAGCATCCAGCACGACCCGCTGAGATTCCGTACCAACCTCGACCGCATAGGCCAGATAATGGCATATGAAATCTCGCGAACTCTGCAATACGAGGATATCGACATCACCACCCCGCTCGGTCCATGCACATGCCGTCAAGCCTCCGACAGATTGGTGCTCGCCACAATCCTGCGCGCCGGACTTCCTTTCCATCATGGGTTCCTAAGCTTCTTCGACCGCGCCGAGAATGCTTTCGTGAGCGCCTACCGACGATATAAAGAGAAGGGCGACAGCTTCGATGTGCTCATCGAGTATCTTGCATCCCCGTCTATCGATGGGAAAACTCTGATAATCGTCGACCCGATGCTTGCCACCGGCTCAAGCATGGAACTCGCCTATAAGGCGCTTCTTTCAAAGGGGACTCCGGCAAAAATACACATCGCTTCGGTCATCGCTTCGCAATTGAGTGTCAATTATATAGAATCGCATTTCCCGGCCGAAACCACTCTCTGGGTTGGCGCAATCGATGCGGAGGTCAATGCCCATTCCTATATTGTGCCCGGTCTGGGAGATGCCGGCGACCTGGCATATGGCGTAAAAGACTGATGCCCGTGAAGCCATGAGGCTCACGCCTTCTCAAATCCATACTGTTTATATCATGGTACTCAATCGCATCGAAATACTTGATTTTAAGAACATTCCCGAGGCCCGCCTCGATTTCTCACCCGGTGTCAACTGCCTTGTGGGACTCAATGGAATGGGTAAAAGCAATATGCTTGAAGCCATACACATGATGTGCCTGGCCAGAGCGATGTCGTCGATGCCGGAGAGCGCGCTGATAAGACATGGGGCCGATATGCTGGCAATAAAGGGTGATTTCACATCCGATGCCGGCACTGAGGAACGCGTCGCTGTGGGTATTGTCAGAGGAAAAGGGAAGTCGCTCAAACGCAACGGCAAGGAGTACGACCGCATCTCCTCCCATATCGGCGCCTTCCCTCTGGTGAGTGTCACGCCGGCCGACTCTATGCTGGTGAGCGGCAGTGCCGAAGAACGCCGACGCCTCACCGATATGGTGATATCCCAGTCTGACCCGGTATACCTCTCCCACCTCATACGCTATAACCGGTCGCTCGAAAGCCGCAACCGTATGCTCCGCGCCGGAGTGCGCGATGACCTGCTTTATGAGTCGGTAGAGGCCGCCATGAATGTGGCCGCCACCGAAATCCATGCCGCCCGCACACGATGGATAGCCGACATCGCTCCACGGCTATCGGAGTATTACACTCTGATCGCCGGGAATGCCGAATCGGCCTCAATCGAATACCACAGCGTGCTCAATGAGTCCTCTCTTCCAGACGTGCTTGCAGCCTGCCGCGCCAAGGATATCGCTTTAGGATACACCTCCAGGGGGATACACCGCGACGACCTCACCACCTCGCTTGGCGACTACTCCATGCGACGGCTCGGAAGCCAGGGACAGGTGAAATCCTTCATTCTGGCTCTGCGGCTTGCCATATTCGACTTCCTCAAGGCTTCAGGAGGGAAGACCCCCATACTGCTGCTCGACGATATTTTTGACAAGCTCGATGCCTCACGCGTGGAACACATTCTGAAGATGGTCAGTTCCGGCGACAATTTTGGTCAGATTTTCATCACCGACACCAACCGAAGCCATATCGACTCGATTCTGACCGGACTTGAGGGGGAGACGAAGCTGTTTGAAGTGACCGACGGCTCATTTACTGAAACATCACATTGAGAATACTGATTCAATCATGGAGAGAAAGGATATATGCTCCATTGGCGACGTGCTGCGTCAGGCAATTGAGCAAAACAACATGTCAGGGCGACTGGCTGAGATTGAAGCCGCAGCCGCGTGGCCATCGATTGTCGGACAGCATATCGCCTCGATGACTCTGCGCCCTTATGTGAAAAACGGTGCGATGACAATTCGCGTGCCCGACTCCGGACTGCGTCAGGAACTGACGATGAACCGCTCGGCCCTGATTCGCGAATTCAACCGAATCGTCGGCCAGGAGGTAATCACGTCCCTGCGCTTTACATCCTGACCCGGCCGGCGCAAACCCGGGGCATCGCAGACTTATGCCTGCGCCTTACGGCTGGAGAGTATCCGCCACCGCGGCATCCACCGCACTGAGACTCCTGGATTTGAACACTTACCTATCAACCATTATACCTCAAAACACTATGCCACCAGCAATACCCGACCTGTCGCTGTTTCACCATGTGCAACCGGTGCAACTCCGATTCAACGACATCGATATACTCGGACATCTCAACAACATCGTCTATCTCTCACTCTATGATCTGGCCAAGGCCGCTTTTCTGCGTCGTCTGAAGAAAGACCGGATTGACTGGAAAAAAGTGGAATGCGTCATAGCCAATATCAATTGCAGCTACATCCGCCCTATTTTCTTCGGCGAGGAGATAGAGGTACTGACCCGCTGCATCCATATCGGCGAACGCAGTTTCACACTCCAGCAATGCCTCGTGGAGAGTGACACTCGTGATGTGCGTTCTATCTGTGAAACCGTAATGGTGTGCTTCGACCCGGCCACCGGGAAGTCCGCTCCAATGAGCGACTCTCTGCGCGAGGCTCTTACATGCGAAGAGGCGGAGTCGGCACTTCGCCACTGATACAAGCGAACTCTGCGGCGCCTCCGGTTGTTATACACAGCGGGATAAAGCGTCGGCACCGTTCCCTTTCCCTCCCCCCGCCCCCGGCATCTCCCTCTCCTCCGAATCAGCATATAACCCGAATGCCGCCACTGCCACATCTGTCAGCGACGGCACAAAACTCAAATACAACCGAGAAATGATAAATCTCCCCCTCAACCTCGACAGCATCGACCGCAAGAGCGATGACTACCGCATACTCAGCGAGGCTGAACACAGCCGCGCCACAATCTCCTCCCTCATGGAGGAGGATAGATATATGGACGCTCTGGAGCGCACAGTCAACATCATGCGCGACCTGCGCGACTTCTCCGACTTCAACCATCCGGAGTTCCGCGCCCTGTTCGCATCCATCCTCTTCGGCCTGGCAGAGATACATTTCTGCCTAAAGGATTACAAGCAGAGTGAAAAGGAACTGGAGACTCTTTTCAAAGTGCTCGGACGCCTTGCCAAGGAAGATCCGGAGCGATACGGCGAATTCCATATCCTGGCCATGGAACTTGCAGCCCGCATCATCCGCTCGCGCAAGAAGACAATCGAGATGCTCGTCAAGCAGCAGATTATGACCGACGCTCTCTATGAAAAGGTCAACGCCGGCGTGGCCTCTGCCACCGAACGCCTCGCAGAGTCGCTGCGCAAGGTGGGCGAACTGATGGCAGCCTCCGGAGCATACAAGGAGGCGCTGAAGTTCTACTCAGAGGCCATCCGATACTCCAAAAAACGCTCCGGACGCGTAGGGCGGAAGGAAATTAAGATGACCATCGAAATGGCCGAAGTGATGAGTCGTGTCAAGAGCATGCGCCAGCGTGCCAAACGTCTTCTGGCCGCAGTGCTCCCACATGCCATCGCTCTTGAGACAATCGAACTCGAAGAGGACATCATCGCCCTTATCGAAATGATTGATAAGTTTGAAGACCAGCCATCCCGCTGGAAAACTTTCATCCAGACCATCTCCCAGCTCGGGCGAAATGCCGACCGCGAACAGGAAAAACAGGAGCGACGCGCCGAAAAAGAGGCTGAGAAGGCCGCTCGAAAGGAAGAAAAAAGAGCCGAAAAGGAGCAGCGTATGGCTGAAAAGGAAGCTCGGAAAGCCATCAAAGAGCAGCGCCGCGCTGAAAAAGAAGCCCGCAAGGCTGAAAAAAAGCAGAAGAAGGCAGGACAAAAGGCACGGGAAGCCGAAAAGAACAGCAACGTGGCCATAGCAAAGGCTCAGGAAGCCGCCGACCGCCATGAAGTCGCAGCCAATAACGCCGACCGGAAGGAGGCCGGAGAAAAATAATGTCGACCATACTCAACACCAACGGGACTTCCCTACAGATACCCGAACCCTACTCAAAGGCTAATTTCACCGTAGATATTGTCACCGCCGAATGGAATCAAGAGATAACCCATGCCCTGCGCGACGGCGCGGTCGATACGTTGCTGAAAGCCGGAATCAAGGAGGAACACATACACTGCCATGACGTGCCGGGCACTGTCGAACTAATCAACGCCGCAGGCGTACTGATGCGCCGACGCCCCGATGCCGTCATAATCATCGGATGCGTCATACGCGGCGACACACCACACTTCGACTACGTGTGCCAGCAGGCTGCCGCAGGAGCGGCGATTCTCAATTCTCGCGGCGAAACCCCGCTTATCTTCGGAGTGCTCACCGTCGATTCACTCCCCCAGGCTCAGGAACGCGCCGGCGGCGCATTAGGCAATAAAGGTGCTGAAGCAGCCGTGGCAGCCATCGAAATGGCCAATTTTCATGCCTCCATTTGTTAACAGATATTAAATTCAACTACTGAAACTCATTTTTTACCCCTCCGTATATGGTAATTTGGAAAATAAGCAGTAACTTCGCATCGTTTTTGATAGCAAAAGAAACTGTTTTATTATTTTAAATTTTACGGACATGAAAAAAGTAGTTCTCGCTCTCGCTGTTGTATTCAGCGTAGCTCTCGTGTCTTGCTCTTCTAAGGAGAACAAGGCTACTGATTCTGTTGCAACAGACTCTATTGAGACTGTTGAGACTGTTGATTCTTTAACAGTTGACTCAGCTGCTGCTGCTGATACTGTTGCTGCTGATACTGTTGCAACTGACACAGCTGCAAAATAAATCAGCTCCACACGAGAGAGGATAAAAATCCAGTCGGTGCGATTCCCAAAGGGAACCGCACCGATTTCTTTTTATACCCCGCCATTCAGTCTCCTCATCCTTACTCCCCATCCGCATCATCTCTCCTCTCCGGCATCATCACTCCTCTCTCCGACACCACTCATCTCTCCTTCCTCTCTCCTCCCCCCTGCATCATAACTACTCTCCGCATCATAACTACTCTCTCCTTCCCCATGCAACATCATTCCTCTCCTCCTCCTCAAGACATCCTTGTACTCTATATATTGCTGTCCGGTAAAAAAA
>DKWX01000024.1 GCA_002491945.1 Porphyromonadaceae bacterium UBA7141 | reverse complement strand
CGCGATTTTTATGTAGATTTGCATACACGAACGGATTAACCGCTTATCAACCGATTGTTCTGACGCCAACCTTAAGAATTAATGAGAGCCTCACTGGAATATGCGATAAAGATGTTCGGGGAGTTCAACCGAACGATGTTTGATAATGCTCTGCCTCCGCTGCCGATACAATTGAGCAATGCCGGGCGCTCGCTCGGCATGTTCGTGCATCCCCGGCAACGCCCGCAGGCAGGCTCGCCCGACACATCCGGATGCTCCCTGCGCATCAGCACCCGCCTTGACCTGCCGGAAGTGGATGTGGAGAATACAATCATCCATGAGATGATTCATTATTACATATGGTATTTCAACATCCCCGACTCTTCTCCACATGGCCCTGCATTCCGCCGCAAGATGGAGGAAATCAACCGCCGCCACAACCGCTGTATCTCCATACGCCATAAAAGCAGCGAGGAGCAACTGCAATCCGACACACATCACCGCAACAACTATATCTGTGTGCAGTATCACACCGACGGACGCCGCACGCTTACCGTATGCTCACGCCCCTTTATATTCGACCTGCACCGCATCTTGAAGGACAACCCACGTTTCTGCCGTGTTGAATGGTACTGGAGTATGGACAGCTGGTTCAATCGTTTCCCCTTGTCGCGCTCAGCCAAGATGTATCTGTTGAGCGATGCCGATTTCAACGCGCATTTTGCCACAGCCACACCATGCGAATGCGACGGACTCACGTTCAATCCCCGACCACGCCTCCGGCGCTGACCCCCCCCCCCGCCGGCAAAGTGCGGAATCCCCGCCCTTGCCAGTCACGAAAAAGACTGGCAAGGGCGGGGAAATACTTGATTTTATAAGCCGGGAGTTGTTACCCCGTCTTCTGGAGTCCGGAATCAGCCAAGACGGCCGAGGCACTCGCTCACATTGTCGAAGATACGCTGCTCAAGGGCACTCTCGTCTGCAGGCTGGAATTTCTTGCCTGTGATATGCTCATACAGTTCGATGTAGCGCTGACTGACCTCCTGACAATATTCATCGGTCATCTCAGGCACCTCCTGCCCTTCCTTACCCATGAATCCGTTGGAAATTAGCCACTGGCGCACGAATTCCTTCGAGAGCTGACGCTGCGGTTCGCCCTTTTCGAATCGCTCTTCGTAGCCGTCGGCATAAAAATAACGTGAGGAGTCGGGGGTGTGAATCTCATCGATAAGTATCACCTTGCCATCAAGCAGACCGAACTCATATTTGGTATCCACAAGAATCAGACCTCGCTCGGCCGCCATCTGCTGTCCGCGTCCGAAGAGTGCCAGCGCATAGCGTTCCACCTGCTCATATACATCCTCAGGCACTATGCCGCGGGCGATAATCTCCTCGCGCGAAATATTCTCGTCATGCCCCTCGTCGGCCTTGGTGGTGGGGGTGAGAATAGGATGCTCGAATTTCTGGTTCTCACGCATTCCCTCGGGTATGGCTACGCCGCAGATTTCGCGCGCTCCATTCTGATATTCACGCCATGCCGACCCGGTGAGGTAGCCACGCACTATCATCTCTATCTTAAGCGGCTGACATTTCTTGCCGACTGTGGCCATCGGGTCGGGCACGGCCACTTTCCAGTTGGGCACGATGTCGGATGTGGCATCGAGAAAGTACTCGGCAATCTGGTTGAGCACCTGCCCTTTGAAGGGTATTCCCTTGGGAAGCACCACGTCGAAGGCCGATATTCGGTCGGTGGCCACCATCACCAGAAGGTCGTCGATGTCATATACATCACGCACTTTGCCATGATACACGGATTTCTGATTATTGAACTCGAAATCAGTACGAGAAAGAGTTGCTGCCATTATTTATCGCAATAATTGTTACTGAATGCAAAATTACAAAAAATCCACGACACTCCCGCCATTCCATCCCCTTTTTAATCGCTCTTGCACTCAATATTCAAAGGGAGGTGTCGATATAGCTGTCAGGGAGGCATGTCGGGAATGGGAGAATGGGGAGACTGCGCCTAAACCGCACGATTTTGCCATCCTCTGATTCTATTGGACAGAAATAACACCGAATACAATCCGTTGAACCGTTATCGCGATGTCATATTTCTATTAATTTGCGCATATACTATGATTATGCCCACTCAATCGAAGTTTTTTTTGATATTTTTCCATAAAATTCGCTTAAATTATTGCTATTTCGATTTTATTAAGTAAATTTGCAGCATGAAAGGATTTCTTTTACCCATTGTAATCTTCGGATTCTGCCTTTGCTCTTCGACACATGTAAATGCCGAGGACAGTAATGCTACGGCAAGACGCTATTATATCACTCTTTCAAACACTGAAAGGACCCTTATCGGCCGAGGCTCCGGAGCCTCTATCGTGATTGGCGAGAGTTTTGCAGCCAAAGCAGGACTCTCGAAAAATGATGTGGCGAATATCGGAAAGTATCGTTTCCCTTCGCTTCAGGAAGCCATGAACTTTATGAGCGGTTATGGATGGAAGCTGGCAGAAGCATACTCCACGACTCTGGCGGGTTCGGCAAATACCGTATGGGTAATCTATAAACGCGAGTTCGGGATAA
>DKWX01000020.1 GCA_002491945.1 Porphyromonadaceae bacterium UBA7141 | reverse complement strand
TTATCCCGAACTCGCGTTAATAACCACAATGCCTTGCCTGCAATCACTGCAGACAAGGCATTTTCGATTCCCATAAGGTTGTTAATTTATTTCACACACACTACGGCTATAACGTCGATATGACTGACACCGGAGAATAGAATATCCGGATCTAATCATCATCGCGTTCGTACTTTACCTCTGCCCTAACCCCGATCGCATAGGAGTCGATATAGACGGTCGTATCGTAGACCACTCGTAAATCATCATCATCGTCATCAAAATCAAGCACTTCCCACTCCTCGCCGTTGTCAACGAAGAGTATCCGGTTGCCTCTGATCTGTATATCCGACGGATGGATATACACCACTTCATCCTCCAGATAATCCTCTACCCTCTCTTTGAGGGAGTCGTATGCATATCCGGGGATATGACGATAATAGTCGTCAGCATACAAATCAATAACATCGGCATCCCTGCAGTACCACTTCCCTGCAAGATGACCGGGCGAAAGATGATCCCCATAGAATTCATCGTAATCCAAGTCATCGCCACAGGAAGTGACCAGCAGCGGAAGCACCAACGATGCGCCGGCAAGTATTGAAGCTGCAATTATCTTCATCGTAATAAAGTTTAGATTTATATTAATTTACAAGTGGATTCGCTTTGCATCTGATGGCAAAATGCCTTAGACACAATATTACAACAATTTATAGCTCTGATAAGTTGCGTATCAGCCTATGGACGCGACTGTTTTTAAGCATGTGCCCAAAGTAAGCTGACGGATCTTCATTACGAAAATTCCATGCACCGGGATTTCGGCTTGGGCCGCAAAAAAAAACAATGCGCCGAATCATCCCGATCCGGCGCACGCATTTTTCACATCATTCTTTTTATTCAAGTAGCTGTCAGAAATATATCCACTTAAGCAAGTGTGTACAGATTGCATAAAAGATATTATTCTTAAGCAGCTACCCTGTTCATAACCTGAGGTGCGATCTATATTTCAATACTTCTTCCTATACCGATGTGCAGTCATTCAACACAAGGGCAGAAGGGGGTAAAACCGCAGTCTTACCTTAAGATTACTTATTGAGTACTTTGACGGTGCGGATTCCGTCGGCAGTCACTACGCGCACGATGTTGACTCCGTCGGCGGGCAGTTCGATCCGGGCCGCGCCGTTAACACTCTGAGCGACTCTGCGGATTCCGTCGAGCGATACGGCCTCGACAGCAAACTCATCAGCTGCGGCAGCCACTACAGCCACCCCATTCATGACGCTTACTTTGACAGTAAAATCATTCTCCACGTCCTTCACTCCTACAGTGCCTGTCTTAGTGGCTCCGAGATTGTCGAACGCAAAATAAGAGGGCGTCGTCATGCCGTAGTCGTTGGCTTTTGTTGACACCAGTTCAGTCTCAAGACGCACCACATCGCCAAGACTGCTGAGATCGAAATAGCGCCAGCTATCAACATAATAATGATTCGACGCATCTTCCGATGTATAATCAGCAAGCATGAAATCGGCCGTGCGTACGTTGTCATCCTTGTCGTAGCCCTTGAACGTAAGTTTGAGATAGTCGCCCTGACCGAATTTAGGACTCATGCCGTCGCCATTAAGAATGGCATCCACTACCCAGGCACTGTTAGTGACCCACACGCCATTGACGTTGACACCAGTCTCTTCGAAATCAGGAATACGGATTACCGAAGGGCCCATATACGAAGCGATGAAACCCATACCGTAGGAATCTGATTCATAACCGCCACCCACGCAGTTGAGCATCTGGTCGGGAATATCGTACCCACCGGGATATACATTCCCCGTCTCGTTGGCGTATCCGAAAAAGCCCCATGAGGCATAATCGGCAATGTAGAAGTTGGAGAATTCGAAGCTGCCACTGGTGAATGATCCGAAGTCATAGTCTTCATCCTCGGTATCACCTACCCACCAGCTTTCGGGAGCAAGGTTGAGGTCTTCGAAGGTAGCCACCTGAAGTTCAGCCGCCATGCCACTTGTGGCTGTCAGGGCCGCCATCGCAAGAAAGTAATAAAGTTTCTTCATTATAATTGGGTTTGGTTGAATACTGCACAAAAAAAATGCTCCCGCTATCACAACGGGAACATCACCTCATATTATGCAAAAAAGAATTGTGTCTCTTCCGGGAGCACTGCGACTCCTATCATCTCCACTTCTCTTCTGCATGCCGCGCCGTGCACCGTCAGTCATCTGACAAAGGACTGCGACACGGAATCCGGTCGGTGGAGATTGACAATCAATTCGCTCTAACTCCCGAAGGCTTTAAATTGACATATGAGGCGACGGCAGGTTTTCTGACTCGGACTCTCCTGCTCCACGCCTTCTCACAGCCCATCCGGGCTACAATGACTTCGTGTGGAGCATTGTCATCACATCTTGCGTAGTCAGCGTCCGGCATTGCCTGACGCACCGCTTTATCCGGACCGGAATATCCCGACGGGGCTTTGCCGTCAGATTCCGGCTAAAGGAGCGTAATGACTGACCCTTACAGCAGCGGGTACTGTTGCCGATTCTCACGGCATTCCCTTTCCGTTGCGTCTGCAAAGTTAACAAATCTTCCCCAATCCACAAAATTCCAACCGATTTTTCGCGAATTTACGCCGAATTGTTATATCCTTAGTGATACCGGAGAGTAGGGACACTCGACTCCTTCCCCTGAACATGCCGGTCAAGATGCCGGAGAATCCGCCATCTTGATCTATTGCCATATCCGGATTTTATTTGTTAACTTTGCCGTATGAAACTCAAAGGATACCTTCTTGCCGCTCTTGCCGCAGCTACCTACGGCACTAATCCGGCATTCGCAGTGCCCCTCTATGCCGAGGGGATGAATCCAAACACCGTACTGCTGTTCCGCTATGTGCTCGGGCTGCCTATTCTGGCAGTCATGCTTATGGCGCGTGGCTATTCGTTGAAGATCAGCCGCCGGGAGATGATGCCGCTCGGTGTGCTCGGCGTGCTGATGGGGATTTCATCGCTCACGCTGTTTGAATCCTACAATTACATGAACTCGGGTATCGCCTCGACTCTGCTTTTCGTCTATCCAGTGATGGTGGCGGTGCTGATGACGTTTCTTTTCCACGAGCGTTTCCGTGCCACCACGGCCCTGTGTCTGGCCATAATGACCGGAGGACTGATTCTGTTGCTTCGCGCACCCGAGGGGGTGGAAATCAGCGGTATCGGCGTGCTTCTGGTAATGCTTTCATCGCTTACCTATGCCATATATCTGGTGATGACGAATGTATCGAAGACGATTCAGGCCATACCCACCCTTAAGCTGCTTTTCTGGCAATTGGCTTTCGGCAGCATGGTGTTTCTGTTTATGTTTGCCATCGGCACGCCGTTTACTCCGGTGCCGCAGGCCACTTCGTGGATTAACCTTGTTGCACTGGCCGTGCTCCCCACAGTCGTATCGCTCGGCTGCACCACAGTGGCCATCCACTGCATCGGCTCTACCCCGACCGCCATATTCGGAGCTTTGGAACCGGTGACTGCCGTAGCACTCAGCATCCTGACCCTTGACCAGTCGATTACCCCACGCGAGCTTTGGGGGGGCCTGCTCATCGTCATAGCCACGACAATGGTCGTAGCCTCTGACCACATCGACCCCGTCCTGCTCCGCGTCCGCAAGATGTTTCCCCGCCGTCTCCACAACTCCTCACATAATTCATAGCCCGTCACAGACACCTGCATTCTCGCCCGAGGATGCAGGTGTGACATTCTTATTGGGAGATTCAGCGGGTGTAGGCGTGGATGGAGGGAAGGTAGTTGACGCCGAAGTAGGTCATCAGCAGGGTGAGCACAGCGAGGGAAAGCCATAGGGAGCGCCCGCGCCATCCCATGCGCCGCGACAGCGGCGGCAGTAATGGCAACAGGTATACGATAAAGCTTACCAGTGCAAAGGTCTCTTTCGGATCCCATGCCCACCAGCGCCCCCAGGCCGTGGAGGCCCAGGCCGATCCGGTGAATATACCCAATCCGAGCAGCACCACCCCCGGCAACAACAGTCTGTAGGCCACTCCTACCGCAATACCGCTGCGTCTACATCCGGCATTACCGACACCGGGGAAGCTCATATATCCGGCTACCGCACCCACTCCTGCACCCCTTCCGGCCAAGAGAGCCGACAGAGCCGCTATGCTGCTCATCGCCAGCAACGCATACGATACCATCATCAGCGTCACATGTATGCTGAGCCAAGGGGAAGCTAACATCGGCGAAAGTCCGGTCACGGCAGGGTTGGCGGCATTGAGCCATGCCACGAGTGCGAACGCTCCGGCTCCCATCCATCCGCATACCTGCAGCAATTCCGGCTGTTGATTGCCTCGGCGCACTTTATACATCACCGGCAGCACGGCAAGTATCAGCAGCATCACGATCACCATCAGCAACAGTGTATCCTGCATCGAGCCTAAAGGCACATGACCGCCAAGCCACCATATCATCCCGTATTGCCACACGGCAAGCGCAAGCGCCACCCATTGAAGCGTAAGCGCCATCCCCCGCAGCCATCCGGCAGAAATGAAGAGTGTCACAAAGCCGATTATGGCTGCCGAAAAGAGAAGCATAAAGAGTATCTTTCCGGCCGGAATGCGGTTATAGAGCAATTCCCCCTGCACGCGTGCTTCCGAAAGGGGATGCAGTCCGGCTCCGGTGTGCGAGGGAGCATACGGCTCGAAGAGTGCGCCGCTCCAGAGAAGGAGCATCAGCCCGGCCTTTTCGTCAAGTTCCTGCAGGGGACGCTGCTCCTTGGGGTCGGCACCGGCATCAAGCATGGCATCAAGACGGTAAGTGCCTGTGGAATCGAAGAGGTCGGTCATGGCGGCATAACTCCCGTCAATCCCCAGACGTTGCCGAAGCCGACTATCCTTTACCTTCATCAGCGGCAAGGATTTCCATTCCTCGGGATACAGTATCAGCGAAGCCACGGCCTGCTCCGCACTAAGGCCACGATAGGTCTCGGAACCATACAGCTTCAGCATTACCTCGCGGGCAACGGTGGAGAAAGTGGTCACACGTCCTTCATACACCACCTGCCTTACGGCCAGCGAATCGGCATGGCTGCGCGGTATCCCGGCCACCCCGGCAGCATACGCCGCCACCGGCATACAGCTAAGCAGCATTACGGCCACGCATAGCAGTACAAGGCGCCATCTTCCCCAGCCGGGCCATCGCGACATGACGGGAATCCGTTCTGTAGGCCATTTCATCAGAATCGGGGATAATCAGTCTTGATACTCTTTACGGCCATGCACTCGGTCTCCACAAGCCATTCGGGGCGGCATACAGGGGCTATCACTATCACGCGGGGCACCGTCGGGAGCCTCTCGGCAAATATCGCATTGACCACTTCATGGTCGGCCGGATCACGCAGATACACTATCAGATGCATCACATCCTCAAATCCGCACTCACCCTTGCGCAGGAGTGCCTCGATATTGGTGAGCATCCGCTCGGTCTGACGACGGATATCCCCCACGTGCACCACTTCCCCTTTGTTGTCGATACTCGCGGTGCCTGAGATGAAGAGATGGCGGCGGTCGCCATAGTCAATTGACGTGGCACGCTCAAAGGCTACGCCGTATTCTACGGTGGGGTTGAGGTAATCGGGGTCGTTGATCTGGCGCATCTGTCCGTCGAGCACCGGGAGGAGGGAGTAGGAATCCATCTGCACGTTGACCTCCGGGCGGGGATGATTACCGCCGATTCCGGTGCTGGCTATGAAGCGGGTGGAGGGTGAGAGTCCGAGCCATTCAAACACCATGTTGCGCCCCTTTACCACTCCGTGGTAGTTGACATCGACATCATGCACGAAAAACCACGTGCGCACGCAGTTGCGAAGCAGCGAACCGCCGTGTTGCTCCAGAAACGCCTGCGAATCACTCAGTATCTTTACCGTGGCTTCGAATGATGTGAGGGCATCGGCGTTGCGCCCTCCTTCGATGATGTGCTGCCACGGACCATGGTCATAGCGGTAGCGGTTGTCGTCAAGACGGGTCATTTCACCCCCCTCGGAGAGCCATAGCCAGAGAGCCAGTTTGGTGCCGTCGAGGGGCGACTGCCCCACGACCGACATCGCGCACTCCCCTCCATCGGGCAGGAAGGGTGTCTGGTTGGCCGGATCGCTTAGAAACCAGCGCTGCATCACGGGCTGCATTCCGGGATAGCGTGAGCGCAGCTCATCCATTCCGGCGAGCACTTCGGCCAACTGGGCCTTGAATGTCATATACCCGCTTGAGGGGGTGATTATGGCGTGCCACTCGCGGCTGCCTCCGGCTGCCGGGGTGAAGGTCTTTATATGTATCATTATATATGTCAGATGATTAGTCAGGTTGAGAATTGATTGTCGGCACCGAAGCCTGTTTTATGACGGCTCGTCGGGATTGGCGACATGTCAGCGTGATATCCAGCTGAGTATCAGGTCGCGCCGGTCAGGAGTCAGAAGTTCACGGTGTGAGAATGCCCATTCATCCGATTCGCCGCTGCCTACGGCAAGCCAAAGCGTGCTCTCTTCGGGATTGCCGGGACTGACACGCATCTTGCCCGGCATCACCGTCGACTCCACATTCAGCAGCGCCTCACGGCTCTGGCCGAGCAGCAGCGAGAGGCCGGCGGCGGCATGACCTCCGGCTCCGTGGCAACGCTCACATGACGGGGTGAATATACCCTCCTGTATGGCATCGAAGTCGCTTACCGCCAGCGTTCCGGCATCGAAGGATATTATCTCCTCTCCAGGCGCCACATCCACCGCAGCGAAAGTGACGATACGCTTGCGTATCGAATTGAGCAGACACACCTCTACCCTTTCCACATCCGCCGGGACTCCGGCGAGCGTCACGTCCTGGCTGCCATCGGTCAGGTTCTTGCTTATTTCGGCATATTCGCCGTCGGCGGTAAATCCTGCTAATGCCACGGTATAGCCGGAGCCAAGCTCCGCTGTGCCCGTAAGGTCGGCGCTGAATCGTACTGTCAGTCCGTCGCGCTCTCCTGATCCGTTATCCTCGTCGTATATGCGTCCGTCGTCGCATCCGGCAAGCATGACGGATAGGGCCGCAACCGGCACAATCATGCTCCGAAGGCGCGGATACGTGTTATATCTCAGCTTTATCATAGGTAATGGAAGTCCTGTGTGTGTAGAGGGGCGGATCAGAAGGTGTATTGCAGCTGCACGGTGCCGGAGTGCATCGGTATGCCGAGGTCATCATTGTCGCGGTCAAGCTGTGTGGCATGTCCGGTGCGCCCTGTGAAGCGGTACATGGCCTGAAGCTTGAGGTTGGCCCCGAGGAAGAAGTAGTTGACTCCTACCGAGGGGATATTGAGCATCCCCTTGCAGTCGAGACCGTTGCGGTCCATCAGGTCGTAGCGGAGGGCTGCCTGGAGTTTCGGGGTGATGAAGTAGCCCCCCTGCACGTAGCCGCCGAGGTAATTGTAGGAGTCGCTGATTTTCTGGCGTTTCGTAAAACCTACGTGCATGAAGTAGGCTTCGGCGCCGATGTAGAGACGGTCTTTTATCCACGCGAATTCGGCACCGGCGCGGAAGTCGTTGGTGCTTTCGTTTTCGCTTTCTACGTTCATCGAGGCAGAGAGGCCGAAGAGCATCCGGTCAAGACCGAGCTGACGCGAACTTCCCTGTGTGGCGGGCATCACCCCTTTGGGCATGAATGTGAAACGTGCGGCGTAGAGGAGGGAGGGTATGTGCCAGTCGTCGGAAAATGTCTTTCCGGCCACGTTGACCGAGGCTCCGGTGCCGTTGAATACCCCCACTTCATACCCCCATTTCTGCCGAAGCAGGCCATGCAGTTCTACACCAAGGTCAAACCCGGTGGCCATCGTGGGGGATACGGCATTTAGCGAATGTGGCAGTATCACCGATGAGGTGAGCGAGAGGGGAAGCGAGGGGAAGAGGGTCTCGCCAAGGGTAGTTAGGGTGGCATGGGTGAAGGGGGTCTTGAATTTGCCGAGTTTTACGGCAAACTGGTCTTTTATCCTTATGTCGGCCCATGCCTGCTGCAGGAGGGCGCCCCCGGAGGCGGCGGCGTTGATGGAGAGGTTGTAGGTGATCATGCCGAAGGCACGCCCTGTGAAACCGAGCACGGCGTAGGGTATCGAGAAACCGCTGTTGTGCACGTTGTCCTGATTATAGGCCGGATCGAGTCCTTCGCTATCGTAATAGTTGAAGTCGGCGGCTGCCTGTACGAGCAGATAGGGTTTGAATTCGAAGGCGCCGTTGGCGGTGCGCCATATGAAACCTTTACGTCCAGCCATGGATACCACGCCATTTTCTGTGTCGGCGTCATACTGGGCGGATGCCTGGGCTGCGGTCCCGCCGAGCAGTGCGGTGGCTAGGATGTAGCGGTATATCGTTTTCTTCATAACGTCGGTAAGTCTTTGTGTCTGTCGGTAGGTAGTAAGGTTGTGTCAAAGTGATTCGAGGAATTTCACCAGGGCTTCGCGCTTTTGTCGCGGCATACGGGCGAAGAGGTTTTTGGAGGCTTCCCCCTCGCCACCGTGCCACATAATGGCTTCGATGAAGTTGCGGGCGCGTCCGTCGTGCAGGTAGTATGTGTGGCCGTTGACGCGTTCCTGCAGTCCGATTCCCCAGAGTGGTGTGGTGCGCCATTCGTTGCCCATGGCCAGGCCGGACTTGAAGTTGTCGTTGAGTCCGACGCCCATTATCTCGCTTCCCATGTCGTGGAGCAGGAAGTCGGAATAGGGATGGATGGTCTGGTTGCCGAGCCAGGGGAGCTGCGTGCCGTTGAGCAGTGTGCTCCCTCCGGGGCGCGTATGCAGTGTTGTGACGTGGCAGAGATGGCATTTCGCTTCGTAGAATGCCTCTTCACCGGCCTGCACTTCGGGGTCGTTGATGTTGCGGCGTGCCGGCACTCCGAGCGACTGTAGGTAGAGGTCGACGTTCTCCATATCCTCGGTGCTGACATCGAGCTGGTCGTAGAGCAGTCCCATCATCGAGCCTTGCGTCATCTGTATCTGCCCTTCGCATATCTCTTCCGGGTAGCGGGAGTTGGTGACCCCCATATCGCTTGAGAATCCAAGTTCGACCGTGAGGTCGGCGTGATGCGCCTTGTTGCCGCTGAGGCCGAGCATCAGGCATCCGCGCTCGGTGATGTAGTTGCATCGGCCGGAGATGCCGTATTCGGGGTAGTTGCTGCGGCGGGCGAGCGCCTCGATTTCGTTGGGGTCGAGTGCCATCATCTGCCCCATCCCGACGTGGCGCAGCGGTACGCGGACGGTGCAGAAGAGGTCGTCGGGGTCGATGTCGTCGGCATACCAGTCGGTGATGGTGTATTCGGGGTAGCAGAGTTCGTAGGGTTCGCCGTCGGGGAATGTGAATTGCTGCGTGTGCAGGGTGCTTTTTACCTTTCCTTCAGCCTGCACGCCGTAGAGGGCCTGGTCATGAAGCACTCGGCCATAGTCCTTGAACTGCGCGCCGTTGCGGCGGGTGATATATACGAGCATTGCCGAGAAGCCATACGGACCGGAGCCTCCGTCGGCCCAGAGAGCCGGCTTGGTGCGTCCGGCGTTGCTGTGGCAGCTGCCGCAGGAATATCCGGCATATACCGGCCCCAGACCGCCGCCGTAGCCGTTGGACGATGTGCGCATGTCGTCGTAGAGTCTGTCGCCGCGCACAAACCGTGAGGCATACGTGCCGCTCACCCAGTCGGCCTCGGTGTCGTAGGCCTTGGAGGAGTTGGCGAAGATGGTGGAGGTCCCGGCGGAAAGGGCATACCCTTCGGGCACTTCCACATCAAGCGCGTCGAGACCCTCTTCGCATCCAGCGAAGAGGGCCGACACTAAAAGTATGGCTGAAGTTATAACACTATTTTTCAGTAGATCGGAGTGTCGCATCCTTAGGGCTTTTTTAGCGCACTACGCGCGGTTTGCCATCTTTGAAGAGGAGGAACTCGAGGGTGTGGAATCCGCGTATGTTCTGCACGGCTTCGATTGTGTCGTCGGAGTCGGAATCGCTCCAGTCAAGGTCGGTGAATACGCCGGATTTCAGATGGTTGACGATGGCATCCTGGTCGAGGGGCCAGCTGTCCATGTTGGGGTCAAGGCCGAGAGCATCTACGGGGCCGAAGAGGAATGCCTCCGATTTCTCCCAGGGTTCGCGGGCAGAGAGCCATGCCTGGCAGGCTGCCTCGAAGGCGGCATCGGTGCGGTTGGCGCTGAGATACTGCACGGCGTTGAGCAGGGCGGCGTTACGCTCTTTGAGACTGCTGTAGGTGGGGAGCACCACGGCATCCACATAGTTGGTCACGATAGCCGACAGAGCGGAGGTGTGGGTGGAATCGAGATTCTCAAAGAATGCCTTGAGGTCGTTGCTGAGCACCTGATCGAGCTCGGCGCAGGCGGTCATGGCTGCAGAGGCCTCGGAGGAGTCGATATTGTTGCGGAAGGGCTGGGGAATTGCGAGGATGGCCTTGGCGGCGGCATCTATGCGGGCGCGCACATCGGTATCGAGTGCGGGGTTTTCAGCGGCTACTTTTGAGGCCATTGAGGCTGTGGCTACCGTGCCGTCGAGCGATCCGTAGTAGGTGTTGCGGATGGAGTAGATGTTGTTGGTATAGTCTTCGCGCGAGTGCCAGCTGTACCATGATTCCACGGCGTAGAGGGCCTCTTCGGTGCGTCCGGCCTTGTAGAGGTCGTAGGGGTCGCCGATCTTGGCGGTGCCGACTTCGTTGGCTATGTCGGCGCAGCCGTCGATCATCTCTTCGATGCAGTTGAGGGGTGAGGTGTAGCCGTTGCCGGAATGGTTGCGGAATATGTCAGCGAATGCGGCGCCGCCGTTGTAGCTTACGGTCCAGGCTTCGTTAAGACGGGTGGCATCGTTGGCGAGCAACCGGGCTACCTGCACCGAATAATTGTGCCAGTTGTCGGCATTTTCGGCGGAATAGTCGAGCAGTGCTGCGGTCTGGCCATTATTGCTGCCTCCTCCGTTGGGGTCGTCGTTGTCGCTACAGGATGTAAGTATGGCTGCAGCAGCACAGAGCAGAGCTGCCACCATAAAGGTAAATTTCTTCATTATCAGTGGATTATTGTTTTATCTGATTGATTGTCGCTGACGGGTTATGTGGGATTGCGGGTCATTTCTTTACAAACCATCCCACGTAAGCAAGTCCGATGGAGAATTCATTCTCGCTCGTGTATGGCCCTTTGCCGAATACTTTGGAGGTGCCGATCTGGCGCATGTTGTAGTCGGCTTTTACCACGAGGTTGGGCAATGCCATCCAGTTGAGTCCTACAGTCCATTTGCTTACTTCCAGACGCGGGTCGGCGCTCCAGGGCTTCACTACTCGGCGCTGGGGATTCCAGTATTCATAGCGGGCATAGGGATAGAGCACCGGGCAGTGGCGCGAGCCTATGATGTTGCGGAGGTTGAACCCGATTTCGGCTCCGTAGCTCAATGCGTTTTTGGCCACGGGGGTGAGGCGGCTGTAGGGCGACTTGCCGCTGAGACTGCCGTTTTTGGTGTTTAGGGCCTCGGTGTTGCCGATATGTCCGTAGGTGAGGTTGGCGCGTGCGGTCAGGTAGCGGTGGCGGTATTGGGCATCCCATGTGAAGATGGTCACCGGTATGCGTCCCAGCGCACTGTAGGTCTGCGATTTGTCGGCATTGGCTCCGGTGTTGTGGCAGTAGTAGAGGCTCACTCCGGTGCGCAGGCCGGGGATGCCGCGCCAGTCAAGGCGCCCCACGTAGGCGGGTGAGGTGAAGTTGTCGGTCTCGAAGAATCCCTGTTTGCCTGAGGCCACCCATGTATTACGGTCTATGCCGTTGGCGTTGAGTCCGGCTACGGCCATGACACTGTAGTCAAACACTGCGGCGCGGCTGCCGAATGTGCCGAATATCTCGATGCCCGTCTCATGCCAGGTGGAGGGTATGAGGGAGGTCTCGCTTTCGGGGCGCACGGTGCCGAAGAAGTTGATCGGTTCGTGATGGGCATTGATAAGCCCTACGGGGAGGACCATATGACCGGCCCTTACGTTGAGCTGTGGCAGTATGAGGCGTGTGATATGAAGCTGCTCGATGGCCACTTCGCCACCTTTTTCGATTTCGGTCTCATATTCGCCGTTTTCGGTATTCTCGATTTCGTAGGCGGTGCCGGTGCCGAGGGACTCGAATTCGATCTCCATGCCGAATATCCATTTCGGTGTGAATTTATAGTCGATGCCGAGGGTGGCGCGTGGCACAGCTATCGTGGCGCGGTTCTCACGTGTGGAGCCGCCGCTCTGGAAGCGGTTGATGCCGTAATCCTTGAAACTTGCCACCATCTCACCGTATCCTCCAAACCGGAATTTATTCCAGCCTGCCGTATCGGCCTTTTCCTGGGCCGCACATGGTGTGCAGACAGCAAGCGCACACAGCGCCGGAAGTATGTATTTTCCTCTCCTGAAGCGGTCTGAAATATGCCGCAGGCTACGTGTTATCCGGGTTGTCAGATAGGTCATAGTGAATTGATGTTGGGTTTTACGGCTGCAAAATTACATCTATTTCCACACCTCCGAAATACCCGAAAATTGGTAAAATTATATGGGTGAACTACCGCATTGAGCTTACAGACTACCTAATTTTAACTAATTTTTAAGTATCTCCTAATTGAAATCGGGTAGTAGCGGGGGTTAGGCCACTTCCGGGTATCGTCATATCACCTGCGCCATGAAACGTCCGCATTACAGGGTTCCTTTACAATGGGACCAACCTATGTACTGACCTATGTACTGACCTATGTACTGACAAAAAAAATCTATCCCTTTTCACAAAGGGATAGACCGAAACCTTAATCTTAATTTAATACTATGAAAAACACGATGTAAAGTTAGTTATAAATATCCTAACCTCAAAGTGTCAGTAGAGAAAAGAGAGTAATGAGTATTAAAACATGCGGAATTTTAACTTTTATAAGCAAAATTTCCCGGTATATGCAAGTGTCCGAATTTAATTTATACAATATGCAGGACGGTTTTCAGGCGATTCCGGTGCGGGACGAACCGGCACAGCGTGCTATGCGACTGAGTGACAAGCCGGAAGCGACTAATAGAAGCCGCCGATTGTATAAAAGATTTTTCATGATTTACTATCGTTTAAATTCGAAGTTTGCTTAAAATCATCGGCTGACTAATGCCGCCGTCAGTATTGTCATGGCACTGGCGGCGATAGCATCATCTTACTGCCACTTTGGTGGCTATGCGTCCGCAACGCACCACGTATATCCCGGCAGGAAGTGGGATACTCATTTCTGATGATGTGATTTTTATGCCGACCACACGTCTGCCATCAATTGAATTCACCTCAAGCATCCCTTCGATGCCGTTCAGTCCGCTGACACTCACTTCTCCCTTGCCTCCTCTCACATGCAACGCACCGGGCGACTGAATCTTACCGATGTCGTCTGTCGGAGCTACGCCAAAGGCATATCCGCCGAGCATTGTGAATGTGTAACAGTCGGGAAGTATGGCATCTATGGCGAGCTGAATCCATGGCATGTCTTGATACAATTCGGGCATCGGCACCACCACACGCTGCCAGCCATCGTCCATCGTGGTGACGGTGTATATATGTTCAAATCGAGGCACGCCGTAGGTCGAGGCATAGACTTCGACTGTGCCGCAAGGCTCGGTGTTCCATAGAAGAAGCGTAAGAGCCGGATTGTCGACTCCTTCGGTCGAGAACTTCGGAAGGGTCAGACGCGCCTTGCCACCTGTATCCTCCGTGGCAGAGGCCACAAGTGCATAAGGAATCTCCGGGTCCCATGCATCTTCATTCACATCTTCAGGATATGCCACATCCCAGCTCCCGGTGTATTCGGCTGAGGGTGGAGTCAGTCCTATCGGACCGTAATGCAGGGCCGGATAGGATCCGCCATCGAAATTCTCTGATATCTCCGGGATATACGGGGAGCCTATCTGATGGGCCACATACCATAGGCAGGGAGATGTGCCAGCCGCATTGGCGGCGACTATGCCAAGATACTTTTCATGCAGCCGGGTGCCCGACGACACCGTATATGTGAACTCTGTCACATTGCCGAGGTCCTTGATTTCTACCCACTCTGTATCGCCATATTCAGGATTTTCCTGCAACTCCATGAGCACATAATGAATCCCGGCATCACTGTAATATCCGTCCAGACCAGAGCGTCCCCCCAACGGAGGATCCCAGCGGAGGGTTATCCCAAGGTTATCGCGACTCACTACGCTTGTAAGATTTTCCACATAGTCGGGCACTATTGTGCCGGTGAATACCGAGATATTGGCACTTTGTCCGGCCTGTCCGCCGATTGTGCAGTAGACTTCGATACGATTCTCTCCCTGTCGGGTATCGAGGGTAAGTGTCATCTGTCGCCCCGGAGCGCAGGGGCTTACGGTATGCAGGTCGCCGATGCGGGTATGCACCTGCATGTCAGCCTGCTGAGGAATCGTATTGCCGGCGATTGTAGCTGTCGGCGTCTTGAACGAGATTGTAGCCGTAAGGGCCGCATCATCCGTATTCTCGACTTTAAGGTCTGCCGGGGCTTCTGTCACATCGGCCAGCTCTTCGGTGCCCTCAATACGGATGCGGCGCACTATGAGTGATTTCTGTACGGCTGGCGATACGGCCCGGATGGCGATATACGTGATTCCGGCTTCCTTGGGAACGAAGAGATTGGAGAATGTCTCCCACCCTTCGGTGATGAATTCAGTCACTTTTGTCTCAGGAATAATAAGAGTGTTCATGGCCGAAGGGTCGGGAGCGTTGCCGCACCACACTTCGAAACGCTCATCCTTGCCGGTCATGCCGCCGCATATGGCATCAAGTGTCACACGGTAGGCATGTGTCAGGTCGGGGCAATTCACCGGAGGGAGTATCAGCCAGTCATCAGCCCGGGTCTGATTCCATCCGGAGGCAAACACCGGCTCATGCCAGCGAGACTCCCAATACTCCCACATGCCGTATTCCGGACTGCCGTCGAGATTGAACACATGTGTCAGGTCAGCCTGTTCCTGGGTAGGCTCGACGGTATATGGAAGGTCGAATGGAGCGCCGAAGATTATTTTGTTGGAACGCGTGCGACCGGATACCTGCGAGTTGCAGCTTGCCGCCACATAGGCATAGTATGCGCTCACGGGAACGCTGGAATCAAGTTCTATATCCATCCATGTCCGGTCGGTAGAGCCGATGAAGCGGTCGTTGATGTATACCTCATAACGCATCTTGCCAGGCTCAATCCAACCGTCGAGAATCGCTTTGTCGACGGCATCCCAGCTTACTCTGTCGGCTGTCAGCACCACATTCTCCGGCTCTACAGGCATACCGTTGCCGAAATAGGCTCGCATCACATAGGGATAACCCTCCTTGCCGTCGGCCATGCAGCTCACGCGCACCAGATGTTCGCCGTTATCCACCGGACCGACCTCCAAAGTCACGATTTCACCGGGATTGCCAGTATACGCTGCCACTGGAGTATTATCAAGATAATACGTCCATTTCAGCTCCTTCCCCTCCAATGCCGAACCATCGGAATTGACCTTCGGAAGCCGCAGTGTCAACGTGCCGCTTGTGGCACCGGGAGCTATATCCCGGCTTTCCTCCTGAGGCGCGGCCGGAGCCGACGGATCGTAGGTGAAGGCATTGTCGACAAAGAAGAAGAACTGGTTGTCGGTCGGGAAATTGCGGATGAAGCGCATTTCGCCGCTCTCGGGATATAAGTAATAGAGCTGAGTGGCGTAGTAGTAATATATCGGTGTGTAGATGAAGCAGCCATCGTAAGGACTGTATATCAATGCACTCTTGTCGTTCTTAAGTCCGTCGATGCCAAGATTGAATATCAGCGTCTGCGTCCCGTCACGATCGATTCGCACAAAATCTCCGTCGAATGTGACGCCATAGAGATATCCGTCGGCAGGATTATAGCATAATGCGTTGGCTCGCGAGTGGAGGTCAGCTACTTGCCGTATTATCTTGATATCCCCTATTTTCTGAGCCGGCGACGATGAAAAATTGAATCCCCTGCCGTCGGCTGTCTGCGAATATCCATATATCCGGTCTTCTTCAGGCACATAGGCGCAGCTATGATAGTAAGTGCCTAAATCGATTGTGTTGTCCGGACCGATTGACTCTTCTTTGAGGGGGCGACCGGTGGAAGGGTCCAGCTCCACATAGTTATAGCCTAATATCAGTCCTCCCATATTATACACGGCCAGTCCGCACAGCCGGTCCTGACGCATCCATGCGTTGGTCAGATTGAAGCCGTATTGGGATAGTTCGTTGCTCCAAAGCAGATCATATGAGCCATCGGGGCCGAAGCTGTAATAGCCGGCGGGGTCGGTATCGGCCTGCCCCATCCATGTAGAGAGGTCGGCTCCCGATATATTCGACGGGGTTTTCAGACCGACATTTGGCCTACGCTTAATGTGTGCTGGATTCTCGCCATCGGCATGATTCTCCATGATATCTCCGACAAGCATCTTTTTTGCATTCTGCCGCTGCGATGTAATTACAGACTGCGGGCCGAATGCTGACTGCGGCGACCCGAACGCCGACTGAAAAGATGCTCCGGGTGGATGTGTGCTGACCGCCATAGCGGCAACACCTATCAGCATAGAGCCCAGAAGAGATGTGGTTTTCTTCATGATGTAGTGTTTTTTCGGAGAGAGAATATTAATATTAGACTCAGGCGGAATCTCTGTCGGAATCCGCCCAAGTCACATTCATGTCACACTTAGCGACGGATTATTCTGACAGTCTTTATGCTACCGTCGGCCATACGGTAGCGTGCCACAACCGGCACTCCCGCCGGCTGCGTGTCGGCACGTGTGCCGTCGAGCAGGTAATATTCCACATCTCCGGCAGCGCCGACTGTCGCTATGCCTGATGTCGGGAAGTGCAACGGGGCCAGATTCTCGACCGCAATATAGGCATCTACAGATTCTTCGGGACATTCTCCCACACAGCCCGCATCAACACCCTTGAATGCATCGGCACCTACGGACGGGGGTTCGGAATGGGCAAACGATACGTGTGCCAGACTGCCGCAACCGGAGAATGCAGCCTCTCCGATTTCGGCGAGCCACTGACCGAAGGCCACCGCCTTGAGCCCGCGGCAA
This sequence comes from Porphyromonadaceae bacterium UBA7141, assembly GCA_002491945.1. Classification (GTDB taxonomy): domain Bacteria; phylum Bacteroidota; class Bacteroidia; order Bacteroidales; family Muribaculaceae; genus Lepagella. Next base: position 15,243 of record DKWX01000020.1, on the reverse strand, counting down.
TTCTCAAACGCCCGCGATTCTATCACCTCAAGCGATTCCGGAAGCCCGATCTCACAGAGACCCACACAACCGAACATAGCCCTTTCGCCGATAGTGCGGATGCCATCTGGCAGAGTCAGTGAGGACAGCGCCACACATCCGTAAAGGAAGTTTTCAGGAATCGTCTCCACATCGGCCTCTATGGCCACGCTCTTCAGCAGCCGTCGGCTCGTGAATAGAGAGGGATCAAGTGCCACAACCCTGAATTCTTTATCTTTATATATCACTGACGCCGGAATCACCACATCCGTGGCATCGGTATCAAACGAATGGAGTGTCACCTCTTCATCTCCCATGACACGATATGTGAAATCTCCTGACGTGAAGTATGCGAGAGGCACTGCTACCGGATCGGTCTCGGCCACAGGGGCCGGAGTGCCGTCGGCATAGCGTGTGGCTATGGAGAATCGGTAGGTCTCTCCTTGTTGCGCATCCTCATATACATAGTGGCGATCAGTGGTGGTGGCTATCACTTCTCCGTCGAGCATCACATCAAAACTTACTTTCTTTCCTGCTCCACTCTCGGGGAGTCGCCAGGTGAGGGTTATCTTTTCATTGTCATACAGGGCCTCAAAATCCGCCACTCCGGGATAATCGTCAAGTGAGATGGCGTCAATTATCATCGGAAACCGTCCCGCTGACGAGTCAGTGTAACGGAATGCAAAACGCAGTTTGGTACGCTCCATTCCTATGAAGTCGGCAAGTGGCATCGTTATGTGGCTCCATTCCGGAGCTCCGGGTTCAGCCGGAGTCTCGCCATCAGGCATACAGTCGAACTTAAGTGTGCCGGCTGTGACGAATAACGGCATTCCATCATCGCCGAGAGCTCCGGCCGATAACTGGACTTCAATCTCTCCGCATGAACCTGCCACAGGTATATACCATAATGAAAGCATCGGATTGAAGGTCCCGGCAAGGGTCAGATTGCCCGAGGTGAGATATCCGGCCTCGGTGGAACTGCTGTAAGAACCCGAAGTCACATGATAGAAGGCATCAGCTCCGGTGTCTTCACTGCCCGGTCCTCCGGTTCCGGCTGTCAGTGAATAGGTCTCGTCATCGGTGGTGATATCCACGTCATTGCGCACATAATGGCTTGAGAAAGCATAGTAATCAAAGTCTTCCTCCCATGTATTGTCTGCTACCTTATTCCATTTCGAGCCGGAATTGAATGTTTCGGCAAACGGAAGCGGTGCCGGAGGCCCGGCCAGTATGCCGATACTGGTGTCGCCGTAATTATATGTATTCTCCGGAGCTTCGACATCGTTGCAGGGATAGACGCGATAGTATACCATCTGCTCCGCCGCCAACCCGCTTAAATTGTCTACATATCGGCATTCTGTCACGTTATCGGCCAGTAGCTCCATATTTTGGCCATAATCATTGTCAAGACGATATATCTTGTAATAAAGCTTGTCGGTATCCAGCAAGCCTCCGTTGAATCCTTGTGTAGGGGCATCCCAGGTCACTGTAATCGAATCGCCGGTGTCTGTAGCCACTACATTAGTGACACGACCCGGGTAATCAGCTCCAAGAAATATGGAGGCATAGGCATATTCGCTCTGTCCATAGGGGGTATAGGTGCGCACACAGTAGGTGTTGGTGCCTTCCGCAGGATATTCATCGATATACTCCCACTCCGAGTCCGGCTTCGGATATGGCTCCGTAAACAACACTGTTTCATTGCTACCATTCATGCGCGACAGTCGAATCAAGGAATATTCCACTCCGTCAGGAAATGGCTCGGGAGAAAAGAAGGAACCGTGCAGAGCCTCCGGACAGCGGAATCTTATCCTTACAGGAGCACCCCCTTCGGCCGACTCCAGTTCAGGTATATCCGGTTGTATCGGATTAATGCCATATGTGACGTAGGCGTAGCTCATATATCCATCCATGCCATGCAGCACGGCTTTGGCCGAATATGTGTACTCCTCGCCGGCTTCAAGTGCGTCTGTGTCATCAAACTCAAGAATCCGGCCCGCATCCTGCCTGTCCCATATCTTGACAATCTCATTCTCTTCGTATCCTTTCGAACGATAGAGAATCAGTTGCTCCACATACTCAATGTTGAAGTCCGTCCAATTGTCGTCGCGCCCCATAGAAGGGACTGTGAGCTGAATGTGTACGCTGCTGCTTTCTGCAGATACATCGACACGAAATTCGGCTTTCAGTTGTGGAGCCAATGGTTTGAGAGACTGTTGCTCTGTCGATGTCACAGCCGTCGGAGGCGGCGCATGAAGAGTGGCATAGCCCTCCACTCCTCCGGATACGACGGTCAGAATAGCGCCGAGAGTGTAAAGTGACTTTCTTATCATAGCTTTGGATGTTAGGGTCAGTGTGGTCACACTGATGATTTAAACAGACTGACAGATCCTACAAATGCGCTCTGTCATATGGCAAAGATAGACAGAACTGTTATTAAATCCAAAGAAATGCAAACATTCGGAAACATTTATTAATATAGATAAGCAGCGACTCTTACACTAAAATCATTATGAATCCAATATGCGGGTTTTATGTAAAAATTTGATACCGCACACTTAATTTAAAGATTACCGTGTTTGAATTTAACTTAATTAATCAAAGTGTGATTTCCGATGAGGCCTCGCAGATAGGTGAGTGCATGGCGTAATGTCCGCCCGATGGAATCCGGGGAGATTCTCCGGCAGGTTCCTTCGGGCGGATTACAAGATTTAAGTAAGTGTTATGGATGATACACGGCCATCATCCATGTTTACCACACGGTGGGCGATTGCGGCAAGTGTGGAATCATGGGTCACAATGAGGAATGTCTGACCACGTGTGGCGCAGAGATCAGAGATGATACGGTGTATCTCTTCGCGGTTGTGGGAATCGAGCGACCCGGTCGGTTCGTCGGCAAGTACAATACGCGGACTGTTGATAAGCGCCCTGGCTATGGCCACACGCTGTTTTTCGCCGCCCGACAATTCCGACGGACGATGCCTCAGACGGTCGCTGAGTCCAAGAATGTCGAGCAGGTTACGGGCTTCTTCGGTAACCTCCCGGCGTCGACGCCCCCCTATAAGCCCGGGTATCGCGACATTCTCAAGAGCCGTAAACTCCGGCAGTAGTTCATGAAACTGGAATATGAACCCGATATTGCGGTTGCGAAACTCGGCAAGCCGCTTCTCTTTGAGAGTTGTTATATCCACACCGTCGTAGATTACGGATCCGCTGTCGGGACGGTCGAGCGAACCTGCTATCTGGAGCAATGTGGTCTTCCCGGCTCCCGACGGACCCACGATAGCCACAATCTCACCTCTGCCTACCGAGAGCGATACCCCCTGCAGCACATTAAGCGAGCCATATGATTTATATATATTGCTTAATTCAATCATGACTGTTACTTAATTATATGATTGATTACACTTGCGGCCAGCATTATGCCGAATATGGCCGGAATGGTGGCCAAAGTGCCGTATGAGGTCCGCTTGTTGCGCAGATCGAGGTCAATCACTGCATGACGGTGAGGTGCCTCAAGACTGGCCACAACCGGCAACCTGCGGCGCAATCCGAGACGTTTGAGTCGCTGACGCACAGCGCGTGCCAGTCCGTCTTCGGTTGTAGACCATAGGTCGGCATACACCACCTTCGACGGGTCGAGCCTGCCTCCGGCTCCCATTGATGATATGATACGCACTCCGCGGCGCAGGCATCCGGATATCAGTGCCACCTTGGGGGCCACTGTGTCGATGGCATCGATCACAAAGTCATATTCCTCATCAAGCAGACCGTCCACCATCTCCGGAGTCAGATATTCCGACCGGGCATCGACCTCTATATCAGGGTTTATATCCTTGAAGCGGCGGCTGAAAAGTGTGGTTTTAGGCACTCCTATCGTGGAGTGGAGAGCTATAAGCTGACGGTTGATGTTAGAGGGCGCCACATCATCGGCATCTATCAGTGTAAGGTGTCCGACTCCGGCTCGCGCCAGCATTTCTGCGGCATAACCGCCTACACCTCCTACCCCGACCACGAGCACACGCGCCGCGCCAAGGCGCGCAGCGCCATCATCGCCTATCAATGTGCGGGTACGCTCATCCCACGCTTCGGTAACTTTAGGTTCATCCGGCATACGGCCAGTTGCCGCATCTGTAACGCCGATGTCTGTATGGGTCATATTTTTATCCGCCATGCTGATGGAAACAGGTTATTGGCCCGCGGGCCAAGGTTTTTCATAAGTCCGAGGGGGAGTCCGAGACGACATACTTTCACCATCCCGGGCGGAGTCCCCTCGGGGAGGGGGAATGCCTCACGGCGCAGATAACGCAAGGCATCCTGCTCCGACAGCTCTACGGACGGAAAGGCATCGTCGCGGCAGGCTCCTGAAAGCACTATGCGTGAGTCGGCCACTACCTCGCCCCTTTTTATCTCTCCGGCCGGCAGTCCGGCTCCGGTAATCCTGATTCCGGCACGCTCCAGACTCCGCAACACGGGGAGACACTGAGCCGGGTACATGCTCACCATCTCTGCACGGCAGACAGGCTGCATGGCAAGTTCGGGCTTCATTAGCGACTGCAGGCGCATCAGCGACTCTCCCGACACCGTGATGTCGGCTACGCCGTTACTGCGCCCACCTTTCCCGCGCGACTTACGCCCCGGCTTGCCTCCTCGGGCAACTGCCGTGAAATCAGCCTCGCAGCTCTCGAGCATCGGCTCAAGACTTCCTTCACGGCGGAATACGCTCACAAAGAGTCCCTCGCCACGTGTAAGATGCTGCATGAAGCGCAATCCCTCCACATCATCGGCCAGAGCCGGCGAGACAGCCTCTATCCCGGCCAGGCCCAGCCGGGCGGCGCTTACGGGCTTCAGTCCCAACTCATCGTGTATGAAACGGGCATTCTCTTCATCCTCCGCCGTATTGAATGTACAAGTGCTGTAGATCAGCCATCCCCCCGGCCGCAGTGTCACTGCCACATCGCGCAGTATCTCGCGCTGCAGTGCGGCACACTCGGCCACAAGCTTTCCGCTCCATTGTCGGCGCGCCTCTCCGTCCTTGCGCATCATACCCTCCCCCGAACATGGAGCATCTATTGCTATGATGTCGAATATCTCCGGCAGTGTCGCATAATCCGAGGAGGAGCTGCCTGTGGTCAGTACATATGGATAGCCCCACTTCTCCAGATTCTCTCGCAGTATCTTCCCTCTGGAGGGGACATATTCGTTGGCTGTCACCACCGACCCGTCGGGCACGGCATTTATCATTGCCGTGGTCTTGCCTCCCGGAGCTGCGCAGAAATCAAGCAGAGAGATCGGCACCGGCCTGCCATGTCCGGCTGATATCAGATCGCATATACGCTCCATTATCTGCTGATATATCATAGAAGAGGCATCCTGCACATAAAAGCCCCCTCCATGCAGCAACGGATTAAGCGTAAACACCGGGCGTTCGGAAAGATAGCGGCCATCGGCGCACCATTCCACCCTCTCACAACCATCCTCATAAAGAGAAGTGGCCATTGCCGGGAGCGCCTTGCGGCGGTTGAGTCGTATCGACACACTCGGCGGCGTGTCGAGTGCGGCAAGCAGTGCCCCGGAGTCAAGGCCGGCCACGCCGTCCATGCTCAGGGCGAAATCCTGCGGTATGGGTACTGAAAGTGTTGGCATATGTGCAAATATAGGTCATTTCCACATGTATTGCAAATTTTACGCCCTGATTATGGCGTTTTGCGGGATGAAATTTGGAAACGGAAGAGATTATCCGTATATTTGTAGATTGTGACGGGATGGAGCCTGTCGCGGATTTAAAATGTCTATGCTAAAACAAGATTCTCAACCTAATGCCGGTGAAGCCTCTCCACGCTCCGCCGAACCTGACGCCTTATCGGTGCCGGCTCTCTCCACACAGGAGTCTCCGGCATTATATCTCATTCCGGTCGGCATGTCGGATGCGCCGTTTGCCGATGTGCTGCCGGAGGGCAACCTGAAGACTGTGCGCGGCATCCGCCATTTTATCGTGGAGAATGTGCGCAATGCCCGAAGGTTTCTGAAGCGTTGCGATCCGGCAATTGATATCTCCGCCATCACTTTTCATGAGCTCAACCGTCATACTGACACTGCAATGGTCAGCGCCTTCATCGACCCGCTCCGCCATGGCCTCCCCATGGGGCTGATGAGCGATGCCGGATGTCCGGCAGTGGCCGACCCGGGGGCCATAGCAGTGGCAGCGGCTCAGCGCGAGGGTTTCAGGGTGAGGCCGCTGGTGGGTCCTTCAAGCATACTGATGGCCTTGATGGCCTCCGGGTTCAACGGTCAGGGATTCGCATTCCACGGATACCTCCCTATCGATGAAAACGAACGGGGTGCCGCCTTACGGCGTCTTGAAGCCAACTCCCGCCGCCACGACATGACTCAGATATTCATCGAGACACCCTACCGCAACGACCGGATGCTCCGCTTCCTCGCCGACACACTCTCTCCTCAGACGATGCTCTGTGTGGCCTGCGACATCACTGCCCGGGAATCCGAATGCATCCGGTCCATGTCTGTAGCCAGATGGCGCTCCACACTCGACACCCTACACCCCGTCTTCGACAAGAGGCCTGCAATATTCCTGATTTATGCCGGAGAGGATGAGAGTGTGCATCAAGGGAAGGAGAAACATCACTCCAGGAATCGGAAAAGCGATGGCACACGACGCAAATGACACAAGGCGCAGCCTACATTCAACATACCCCTATTCATATCCTCCATTTATTTTTTCCCCCCCTCGACCTCGACACCGGAAAAAGTAAAACAGAGTAACGACAAGAAGAAACAACAATGGCACGACGACGCACGGTAATCAACTTCGCAGGACAGATGACCATACCATTTGAGGAATTCGGCAACGCCCACCCGATACCGGCTCCCGGTGAGTCGGCGGATACGGCAAATGACAATCCGGCCACTCGGGTAATCAATTACATCTCTTTCGGATCCGGCTCAAGCGGCAACTGCTGCTATGTGGGCACCCGACACGGCGGATTCCTCATTGACGCCGGCGTCAATGCCGAGGAGGTGACCGACGGACTGAAAGCCAACGGCGTTAAGCTGGAGCAGGTGAAGGGAATTCTACTGACCCACGACCATTCCGACCATGTGAAGTACGCCTATACGCTGCTGCGCACAAACAAGCACATGCGCCTCTTCTGCACCAACCGTGTGCTCAACGGTCTGTTGCGCCGCCACGGTATATCAAAACGTATCAAGGATTATCATGTGCCCATATTCAAGGAAATTCCGTTCCGCCTGGCCGGGACGGAAATCACGGCGTTCGACGTGCCGCACGACGGCACCGACAATATGGGTTTCTCTGTCAATTACGACAACCGCAACTTCGTGATAGCCACCGACCTCGGAGCTGTCACCGAACGCGCCAGATACTACATGAGCCGTGCCACATATCTGGTCATCGAAGCCAACTATGATCTGCAGATGCTGCTCTACGGTCCGTATCCGGAATATCTGAAAGCACGTATCCGCACCGAGCGGGGGCATCTCGACAACACCGATACGGCGGCCTTCCTGAAGGAGATATGGTCGACGGAACTGAAATATGTATTTCTCTGTCATCTGTCGAAGGATAACAATACTCCTACCAAGGCCCTAAGGGCCGTGCGGGAGGCTCTTGAATCGCGAGGCGTGACTATCGGCGATGGCGAGGAGACTCTCCGCGACCGCCAGGCCGACATGCAGCTTATCGCACTTCCCAGGTTCGAGCCGACACGATGGTACGTATTCCGCCCATGACGCTGTTCCCATAAAGGGACTCTCTCACCGCCGGCCAGCCCCCGGCGGCGGGGGACGCTCTGCCATGCAGATAAGCATGATTCCACAACACTGGCGTTTTTAAGGAGTTTATAATTGCAGACTTGCCGGATTATGGTTATATTTGCCATCTGCAACCACCACCACCCGACCAGCCTATGGAATTGCTTTACCATTACCTCTGGAAACATAAAATGATGGGGCGAGAGCTCCGTATGTCCGACGGCACATTAGTCAATGTGCTTTCGGTCGGACGATATAACACTGATGCCGGTCCGGATTTCAGCAATGCCCGGATTATGGTAGGAGGCCGGGAATGGATCGGCAACGTGGAGATTCATGTCAAGGCCTCCGACTGGTATGCCCATGGGCACGACCGCGACAAGGCCTACGATTCGGTAGTGCTGCATGTCGTGGCTGTCAATGACGCCGAGGTGCGGCGCATAGATGGAAGTATCATACCGCAGGTAGAAGTGCTGCTGCCGCGTAATTTCTATATCACTTATTCCCGACTGACGGCCGACATGAAGGGGACAAGATGCCAGAATATGCTCCACTCGATACCGCCGTTAGTATGCACCGATTGGCTTGAGTCGCTGGGTATGGAGAGAATGCAGGCGAAAGCCTCCCGCCTGATGAACTATTATACACAACTCAATTCAGACTGGGAACAGGCCGTATTCACACTCCTGGCACGCGGACTGGGATTCGGTCTCAACAGTCTGCCGTTTGAGATGCTCGCCAAGAATCTCCCTCTGAAATACCTCTATCATCATGCCGACGACCTGTTGCAGACGGAAGCACTACTATTCGGTCAGGCCGGGCTGCTCGACCCGGGCATATATCCTTATGAGGATTATTATCAGGCACTTTGCCGGGAGTATATGTTTCTGCAGCGCAAATACGGATTGCGTCCGCAGCGCCGGGAGGTATGGAAATACGCCCGCACGCGCCCGCAGAATTTTCCGCACCGCCGCATAGCCCTTCTGGCTGCGGCTGTGCATAAGAGGGAGGGGTTCTCTTCGGGTCTGGTGGAGGCCGGAGGGAATATCAACCGGCTTATGGAGCTGTTTGACTGGCGGCTCGACGGATATTGGGGCACTCATTGCGGTTTCGGTCCGGAGGGGGGCGAGCGTGTCGTGCCGCGCACCCTGTCGGATGCGAGTAAGGAACTGCTCATCATCAATGTGGCGGCACCGTTTTATTACGCATACGCGGCCATGAGCGGCGACCTCGAACTGGGCGAACGGGGTATCAACATGCTGACCCGTCTGCGCCCTGAACGCAATTCCATCATATCATCATGGCAGGTCGGTGGCCTGAAAGTACCCGATGCCCTGCGCAGCCAGGCATTGCTCCATCTGCGCTCGGAATACTGCGACCGCAACCGATGCCTCGAATGCCGCTTCGGCCACTATCTGCTGCGCCACCGCGCCGGTGGCCACCTTTTCGACTACAACCGCATCTCCGACAATGTATTCGTGGATGCCGACGTGGCTGAGCGTATCGACCGATGCCGATAAACCGCCACTCTCAGGCATATCTTTTCCAATCCGATGTCACATATCCTTGCCGCTGAAACCTCATGTCATTGATCCACATACCATAACGGCAAGGCAACCGGATAAGTAAACACTTTTTGCATACCGAAATCCCATATTTACGCCCAGCAACGAATGAATATATTGCAAAATGGCACCTTATAAAATCAACCACAAGCCATCAACACAAACAAAATCCCCATAGCCAATCTTTTTTTTACAAAACACTTGCATTTTCCATACAAATGCACTATATTTGCAAACACATAATCGCAACAACCATCCCGTGCGTTTGGAGACCCGATTTTGCAAGCCGGTCTATATCTAACTTTAAACAATATCATTATGAACAGATTGCTGATCATACTCTCATTACTGCTGGCAGGAATGGGTATGGGCCGTGCACAGGAGTTTAAGGAAGGCCTTCTGTACGACCTTCATGGCAACGTCAAGGAGATGAAGCTCTCTACCAAGAATTCGTTTCTGAAGAAACATGTGAAGTTTCGCGACAACGGAAAGCTCAAGAAGTCAATCACTTTCTTCGATGATGATAATTATCCTCTGGGATTCGACATGTCGATGAATGTGATGAGTTTCGCAATGTCGCAGAAGGTGGAATATGATAGCTGTCGACGTATCACTTCCGTCACTGACAAGAATTCCTATGACGGCGGCATTACCACGACCACATCAAATTACTATGGCAATGAGGCTGCACCTTCGGAAATAACCCGCAGCGTATTCGCCAGCATCTCGAAAGATGGAGAAGTGACTGCGGACTGCGAGTATTCCGGATATGTCTACGATGACCATGGCAACTGGATCTCCCGACAGGTAAAGCACACCGCGACACGCACCGACAAGAAGGGGGTGACTGAAGAAGGTATCGCCGAATACACGGAGACCCGCACCATCAAGTATTTCTGATTCCAGTCTTTCACACACATCTCGTTTCATATATCACGCTTCGGGGTCGGTCAGGGCTGCCGCCGCCATCGGATGGGCGGACCTCTCCAACCCGTTAATGGTCAACCCGCCGCGTACATCACGGGATATCACCCCGCGATGTGCGCGGCTCGTTACTTTTAGTGCCGGGGTATGGCTAAACCTACAGATTTCGAGCATTTTTTTCATGATTGCTGACCTAAGAATCGACAGAGTTTGTTAATTTTGTAAGAATTTTTGACCCAAAATGGCAGACGAACGGCCAAATAAGCCGTAACGAACTGCTGTTCAATCGATTGAATATATGGCATTCCAAAAAAGAGATACGCGTCAGCCAGACCGGATACTGGCCCGGCAGAACCGGGGCGAGATTACCGAACCGCTGATGCAGTTTGTAGCCAAGGAATTTCCCGATGCCCCGCGCAATGACGTAAAGAAGTGGCTGAAATTCGGACATCTGATGATCAACGGTGTGGTGACCCACGCTTTCGATGCCCCGGTGGAACCGGGACAATGGGTGGAACTGAACCGAAACCGCCCCTTTGCCGTGTTTCGTCATCCAAGGATGCAGCTTGTGTATGAAGATGATGATATCATAGTGGTCAACAAAGGGTATGGGCTGCTCTCCGTAGGGACTGGCTCTTTAAAAAAAGAGGCCACTGCCTACGACATACTGAAATCATACGTCAAAGAAGTCAACCCGGCCAACAAGATATTCGTGGTGCATCGGCTTGACCGCGCCACAAGTGGCCTGATGATGTTTGCCAAGCATCCCGAAGCCCAGGACGCCATGCAACATAACTGGAAGAACATGGTGATTGAACGCCGTTATGTGGCAGTGCTCGAAGGATTTGTGAAGGAAGAGGAGGGGGAAGTGCGCTCTTATCTCGGAGAGACATCTCAGTATGAAGTGTATTCTCGCCCCGAACCGGGAGAAGGACTGAAACTCGCCGTAACACGATTCCGTGTCTTAGGGCGCGGACACGGGTACTCGCTGGTGGAGTTTTCGCTTGACACCGGGCGCAAGAACCAGATTCGTGTACACGCCAATGATATGGGACATCCAATTGTGGGAGACCGGAAATACGGCGCGAAGGCAAGTCCGATAGGGCGTCTGGCTCTTCATGCACGCACCCTGCGATTCGCTCACCCCGTGAGCCGGCGCGACATGCGCTTTGAGACGCCTGTGCCGGCACGGTTTCTCAAAATGATCGGCGGACTAAAGAAGGATGCCGCCACGACGCCCCAAGATACTGAAGCAACGGCTGACTGACCTCATGTGTCAATAGCCTCGACTTCCATCAGCGACACTTAATATATGGATAATCAGAATAATCCTGTGAATGAACCCATTACACCCGAATCGACCGCTGCAGGCAAAAACACTTCGACACGCCGGATCAATCCGGATATGCTGAGGTGGGGAAATGCCGTGTCGCATATACTGTCGTGGGTGCTTTCGCCGGTATTGATGCCTACTTACGGCATAATCCTGGTGTTTTCCCTATCAATGCTCTCATTCGCACCAATGAGATCGAAGCTAATAATCATCGGCATTGTCTTCGGACTGACAGCGATGCTCCCCTCTCTGGCCATACTCGTGCTTATGCGCTACGGCGGAGTCAGAGATGCAGCGCTGACCCGACGCACTGACAGGTTTATACCATATGTCATCACCGGGATGTGTCTGCTCGGATGCGGACTCTATCTATCCACTACCGGACTGCCGCGATGGGCGACACTCTTCTATATCGGTGCCGCTGTGGCTACGGCTGTCAACCTCCTGGTGAATTTCCGGTGGAAAATCTCCGCACACGGCGCCGGAATAGGGGGTATTATCGGTATGCTGATGCTGATGAACCGCTACGGATTGCCACACTATAACCTGTGGGGATGGTGCATGGGCGCTGTGATTGCCGCCGGGATGCTCGGTATGGCCCGCGTATGGCTTGGCCGCCACACCCCGATGCAGACCGTCATGGGAGAGATAACCGGGGTGCTCGCCGTGCTCTCGATGGAATTTTTAATACCAGACTGATAACCCCCGACAACCATGTCTAAATACAATTATTCTCGACGACTCAGCAGCGAGGTGCATGTGGCCGGACTTACGATAGGCGGCGATGCCCCGGTGCGTGTGCAGTCAATGACAAATACCAATACACTCGACACTGAAGGCTCTGCCATGCAGGCCATGCGCATCGCCGAGGCCGGAGGCGAACTCGTGCGCCTCACTACGCAGGGAGTGGCCGAGGCCGCCAATATGGCCGCAATACGCAGGGAATTACATGACCGTGGATGTCGCGTGCCATTAGTGGCCGATGTGCATTTCAATCCCAAAGCGGCATATACTGCGGCCGCGTCATGCGACAAGGTGCGCATCAATCCCGGCAATTTCGTGGATGCCGCCCGCACTTTTCGCCGCCTCTCTTTCACTGATGAGGAGTATGCCGAGGAAATCGGGCGTATACGTAATGCATTGCTGCCCCTGCTTGACATATGCCGCACCCACCGCACCGCAATACGCTTAGGTGTCAATCACGGATCGCTCTCTGACCGCATCATGAGCCGCTATGGCGACACGCCGGCAGGCATGGTGGAATCGGTAATGGAATTCCTGCGCATATGCCGCGAGGAGAATTTCAATGATATCGTAATCTCCATCAAGGCTTCGAATGTGGTGGTGATGGTGGCCACAGTGCATCTTCTGGTCAAAGAGATGACCCGCGAAGGGATGGTCTATCCCGTGCATCTCGGTGTCACGGAAGCCGGCGACGGCGAAGACGGCAGAGTGAAAAGCGCTGTCGGCATCGGCACTCTGCTGGCCGAGGGGATCGGCGATACGATAAGGGTCTCCCTCTCCGAAGCGCCTGAGAATGAAATTCCTGTAGCAATCGCGTTGCGCGATTATATATCCTCTCGCTGCAATCATCCTCTGATTACGGAGCCTGCCTCCGAGGCGCCGTACCCGTCAAGAAGTATGGCTGATGATATCGATGGCATAGGAGGCAGCACTCCGTGGCCCATGCTTTACGGATTCGATGTCACCCCTCAGGACGGCCATATTCTGGATATCGATGCTTCTGACGACGTGGAGAAGGGTGCGGAGCCGGGTAAAGTGATCCGCCTGCATTCATCGCATGTCAACCCTGTAGGTGAGATGGAGTCATGGATAGAGCGCTATATCGCAGCCGGCGGACGCAATCCGGTGACACTCTGCATGGAATACGCCGACACGGATGCCGATACGGTGCGCCTGAAGGCTGCCGCCGATTTCGGCGCTATGCTTCTTAACGGCTATGGGAATGCTCTTGAAATAAAGTCTCCGGCTCTTGATTCCCGGGCTGCACACTCCCTCCTGTCAGGTATACTTCAGGCCACTCGTCTGAGATTCAGCAAAACGGAGTATATTGCGTGCCCCAGTTGCGGACGCACTCTCTTTGACCTGCCGGCCACTCTGGCACAGGTGCGTGAGGCCACATCTCATCTCAAAGGTCTGAAAATCGGCGTGATGGGATGTATTGTCAATGGTCCGGGCGAGATGGCAGATGCCGACTATGGTTATGTCGGTGCCGGTGTGGGACGCGTCAGCCTTTATAAAGGCAAGGAGCTGAAAATAAGAAACATTCCGGCCTCCGAAGCTCTTCCGGCATTGATTGCCATGCTGAAGGAGAATGGCGACTGGACTGAGCCGGAATAACAGGCGCCCCGCCGAATGATTAGCCATGCAGCCGAAGAATGCAATCGTCTATCCGGCAGGTATCGCCATGTCATGCAGCATCCTTAAGTAAGTGTCCAAATTTAACCGATAGTAATTGAAAGGGAATCTTTTATACAATATGCGGCTTATTCTATAAATTAATTTGAACACTTACTTATTTCAATTACTCAATTTTGGGTATTGCACATAAGTCCGGGAATCGTTAATTTTACATGATTCAACAATCTGTGAAATGAAACACAAGAAATACGAACCGGCCGATGCCATGCGCGGTCTGATACGCCATAACAATCTGTTGCTTATGGCGATAAGTCGTTTCGGCATACCTTTCGGATTCGGCGACGGCACAGTCGAGGAAATCTGCCGCACCAACAATGTTGATGTTGATACCTTTCTTGCCGTATGCAATCTGATCAGCGGTCAGGAATATTCTGATGCCACGTTGCATCTGCCCACGCTTATGGATTACCTCAAGCGGGCTCACTCGGTATTTGTAGACTACACGCTTCCGAAAATCCGTCTGAAACTGATTGAAGCCATCAATTACTCTCAGACCAATGAAGTGGCCCTGCTGCTGATACGATTCTTCGATGACTATGTCGAGGAGGTGCGCCGGCACATGGAGCATGAAAACAGCGACATATTCACATATGTCGACCGACTGCTGGCCGGTGAGATTGTGGAGGATTTCGATATAACGATGTTCTCCGACAATCACGGACATATGGCGGCCAAGCTCAACGAGCTGAAGGATATATTTATCTACCACTACAATCAGCCCGACAGTACGCGACTCAGCGCCGCACTGTTTGACATCGTGACATGCGAGAAAGATCTCATGACTCATTTTATCGTTGAGAGCCGGCTCTTTGTGCCTGCAGTGGCGCGTCTGGAGGACAAGCTGCGCCGACAGCAGGAAAAGTCGCAGCCCGAGAATGCAGGAGAGGCAGATGAATCGACTATGCCTGGCATCGATGCGCTGAGCCAGAGAGAGCGCGATATCGTGAAGTGTGTGGCTCACGGGATGTTGAACAAGGAAATTGCAGATGCACTCTGTCTGTCGGTGCATACAGTCACCACCCATCGTCGCAATCTGAGTGCAAAATTAGGAATCCATTCGGCTGCCGGACTGGCGATATTCGCCATCCTCCACAATCTTGTGGACATCAAGGATGTAAAACCGATGTAAGCATCCCCCACCCATCGCTTACTTAGGGATATTCAGTTAAT
>DKWX01000032.1 GCA_002491945.1 Porphyromonadaceae bacterium UBA7141 | reverse complement strand
CGCGTCCCATTCCCTGTCTCTGAGGAGATTAATCAGATTCTCAGCCACCTTGCTGAAGAAATTGGACTGGGCATTGTAGAGATACCACTCCTCATTATGGCGAAACCATTGTGTGTATATGCTTAGAGTGTACATGGGAATCGGTTATGTTAAAAGGTTAAGACGGCCGGAGATGAGACCGATTAGAGGAGAATTGATTCTCATCTCCGGCAGACTTTTCATGTAGTTGTCAGGAGGCTTTGCGTAAGCCTGTTCTCAGATCGGGAGAGAGGCGGAGTTGGGTTAGAGTCCCCAGTTGGTGAGACAGCCTGTACCTTTGTCTCTGCACACCAGCGAGAGTCCCGGACATGACACTTTGTCCGGACAGTTTTCGGGGCACTCGGTGTAGACATTGCATTTTGCACCTGGACAAGTGGGTGCTGATTCGCCACCTACGATCTCAGAGAGTCCAATCTCTGAAACTTGCTCATCATTGATGATGTCGAGAAAGAGGTCTTTCATATCGCAATGGTTTAAAAGGTTAATGAAATGGAATTATTATCTCGGGTCGGGATGCACGTGTATATCCCGATACTTACATATGGAATGGAGTATAGTGGGATAGTGATATATAAGTCACCATCTCGATTATTATTATTCCGAAGATTGAATTTCATTTAATTCAACTCACCATTCGGTATAGTACTCTATACCCCCTTCTGTAGTAAGGGTTATTTCTGCAGAGGAATGAAACCCTACATGGACATAGGGAGATTCTTCGGATTCAAATGATGTCGATATTGTCTCACCGTTAACCGGGTTGT
The DNA here is from genome assembly GCA_002491945.1 of Porphyromonadaceae bacterium UBA7141. Classification (GTDB taxonomy): domain Bacteria; phylum Bacteroidota; class Bacteroidia; order Bacteroidales; family Muribaculaceae; genus Lepagella. Next base: position 17,504 of record DKWX01000032.1, on the reverse strand, counting down.
ACAGATACAGACCGCAGGTGCCTTCGGGAATCAGGAACTCAAAGTAAAGAGTGTCGCCATCGTACGTGCAGGTAATCATCTGGCGTGTAGGGACCTTGGGACGCAGTGAGGTATTTGACTTGGGCAGGAGTATGGTCGAGTCGATTGGAGTGCTTGAAGATTGCGACTTGGCAGGTATATTGCCCATCAGCGCGATAAGACTGAATGTGAGCAGCAGATGTGGAATAGAGTTGGGGAGTTTCATTGATGAAAGGTGTTGGTTATGGTTGCAAAGATATCGGATTGCAGATTCATATGCAAGTAACGTCTTGATTGAATTTTAACATGTCCAAACTGCTGACAGTGAGATGCCAGTAGCTGCCGAAGTAGGTGGACTGTTAGGATTTAAGGTCGCTTGTATGGGTGTAACTGGTTGATATACAGTGGGGATATGGGAGTGTTGTTAGATTTGATGTTAGATTGAATTACAGATGTATTGAGAATCCGATGTGTGACACATTGGCCTATCTCACTTGTTTATATCCTCCTTTTTGACTCTAAGATATGATAGGAACACTTCTTTGCTGGTGCAGTCGGAAAGGAGGGCGATTTTCTCTTTTATTCGCTGGCGTGTTACGTATACTGTACCGGTCTTTATGTCCATAAGCAGGGATACGGCAGCTGTATTCATCCCGGCGAATAACAGAATGCAGTATCTGATTTCCTTTTCGGAAAGTGATGGACAGAGGTTGCGCAGACGGCAGATGATGTTGTTCTGATATCTGTTGAGGTCCAGTTCAAGACTGTCAAAGAACTTATCGGACTTTAGTTTCTTAAGTTCCTTATCGATGTTGGTCAGTATTATTTTGTGATTCGACTTGTTGCAGTCAGTTAATTCGCGGCACAGCATGTTGAGAGTATCCCAGCGCCGGATAATCGGATTTGGCTGCGCGGAAAGCTTTTCAGTAAGTTTTGCTGTTTCAAGTCGATTTTGTCTGAGCTGTTGCTGTTGCTCATCGAGGAGTCTCTGTTGGGCAATAATTTTCTCCTCATTGAGGCGCGATTGCTTCTCATGCAGGGAAAGGAGTCGCCGGAGGCTGTGATTATCAGATAGGAGTTGGGGTAGTTGTGATGTCTCGGAGTTGGCCTGTCGCAGAGCTTGCTGCTGTGCGGCAAGTAACTGTTCCTGCTCTTTTGTCTGTATTTCGAGAGTCCGGATAGTATTGTGGAGGGATGCGTTAGCCGTCTCCATCTGGTTCAGCACTTCTTCATAGTATTCGTTTTTATTATTTTCCTCTTCAAGCTGATTGCTGATTGCCATTATTGACTCGATTTTTTCGTCGAGTTGTTTCTTCCGGCGGCGTAATATGTAGCATACAATGGTAGCCGCCAGCATGGCAACGAGTATTCCCGCAGATGCAAACGTGAGCGTACGCCGTTCGCGTTTCCGCATTTCGGCAGATTGCTGGGTTGATACCATGCGGTAGTATTCCCTTTGTGCTGTCATGGCGGATTGCTGCAGCGTGATGTCGTGGACAAGTTTCTGATACCTCAGCAATGAATCGGTATAAGCCGAAAGCGCCGGATAGTCGCCGGAGGCTTTGGCAACCTGAACGTAGTTGAAATACAGTATGGCAAGATCCTGTATTTCCGAGATTTGCGGCTGTACGGAATCAAGAAGGTTTCCGGCTTTAAGAGGTGCCCCCTCTTTGAGAAGCAGCGAGGCCTTCGCCAGATGTGCAGATGCGGGTAAATACTTAATGATGCCGGTCGACTTCATATGCTCATAGATGGAATCCGCTTTGGACAGCGGACCGAAAAGGTTGTAGAAGTGGACAGCTGAAAAATCATAATATCCCTGAAGATTAGGTATCTCAGGATGCGCGGCCACTATAGGCGCAAGGCTGTCGTGCAGATTCCGGGCTTGCAGTGTGCCGCCGGTGTCTACATGAAACCCGGCAAGATCGCAGAGCGAAAACAGATGATTGTCAATCCGTCCGGCGAGAAGATATTCATCGGCCGCGACACGGCACCACTTCAATCCTTCCTGCATGTTGTATGATGTGTTGAAGATGTCGGCTGTAAGTTCGGCGCATTTCGCTTTCCAATAGTGATTGTCGGTACTTTTGATTATTTCCCACGCCCGGGCTGCATCTGCCCCGGCCTGAGACAGCAGTCTCTCGGAATGATATAGCTGTGCGCGGTAGAACAGACTTTTCATCAGAAGCGAGTCTGCTCCGTACGCACCGTAATAATCAATGGCAATTGATATCAGGGAGTCGGAGGGGTACTGCATACTCAGTTTATGACGCGACTGTAGGTCGAGCAGGGCATAGAGGGACTTCTGTCTGCGGTTAAGGCGTGATGCGTCAATATCCTGCAATATGGCGAATGTAGAGTCAGGAAGTGACTCTACGAGGGTGGCAGCATCATTTAATCTGTCGGCTCCCCCTGAATTGTCATTGCATGATATCAGGCATAGCACTGTAAGTAGCAATGATGATGCAACCCAGCGTATTCGGTTGTTATATGATGAATTGTATTGCATAGAGAGGGTCGGTAGCTTGTGGAGTGTCAAAATTAATTAAAAATCTCATGATAAGCAAGAATAAGCGTAAGGAAAGCCACCCAAAGTGATGTATGCTAATGAAACGGTCTCTTCTGGCTGCGGGAGTCAGTGGGGAGATGGATTGCGGGGTAGCGGAGTGGCGCTGTTGGGGCTGTTCAGGCGTGATGAGCCTTGATATAAAGCGAGAGGGTATCCCGCGACAATATGCGGGATACCCTCTGTGTGGATTGTATGGCGTAGCATCAGCCGGAGTTATGCCGGATGCTGCTGCGCGATGCTGAGGCTCGGATTACTTCCCCTCCTTCTGGAGCTGCTCCTTGAGAGCCTGAAGTGCGCTCAGGTCGCCGAGAGTAGTCTTCTCGATTGTGGGTGCCACAATCTCCTCCTCGGGCTTATTGTTGCGCGGCTTCTTGGGAGCCTTGTTGACGCGGGTCTCACCCTTCACGGCGTCTTCAGCGATGCGAGAGTGAGAGAGGATGATGCGCTTTGAATCCTTGTTGAATTCGATTACCTTGAAGTTGAGCTTATCGTTGAGCTTGGCCTGTGTGCCATCCTCTTTGACGAGGTGTTTGGGAGTAGCGAAACCTTCTACGCCACCTTCCAGAGCGATTACGGCACCCTTGTCCATAACTTCGATTACAGTACCCTCGTGGATAGAGCCGACAGTGAACTGACCCTCGAAAGCATCCCAGGGATTAGCCTCAAGCTGCTTGTGGCCGAGGCTCAGACGGCGGTTGCCCTTGTCGATCTCGAGCACCTGTACCTCGATGTCGCTGCCAACGGTAGTGAACTCCGAGGGGTGTTTGATTTTCTTGGTCCAGGAAAGGTCGGAGATGTGGATAAGGCCATCGACGCCTTCTTCGATTTCAACGAATACGCCGAAGTTGGTGAAGTTGCGCACCTTGGCGGTGTGGCGGCTTCCGATAGCGTATTTCTGCTCGATATTCTCCCAGGGATCAGCCTTGAGCTGCTTGATGCCGAGGCTCATCTTACGCTCGTCGCGGTCGAGTGTGAGCACTACGGCCTCAACCTCGTCGCCTACCTTGAGGAAGTCCTGGGCAGAACGGAGGTGCTGGCTCCAGGACATCTCTGATACGTGGATCAGGCCTTCTACGCCCGGCTGTACCTCAACGAATGCGCCGTAATCGGCCATAACGACAACCTTGCCGTTGACGTGGTCGCCAACCTTGAGGTCGGGGTTGAGGGCATCCCAGGGATGGGGCATGAGCTGCTTGATGCCGAGGGCGATGCGCTTTTTCTCGTCGTCGAAGTCGAGGATAGCCACCTTGATGTCCTGGTCGAGTTCCACGACTTCGCGCGGATCCGACACGCGGCCCCAGCTGAGGTCGGTGATGTGTACCAGACCGTCGACGCCGCCGAGGTCAACGAATACACCGTAGGGAGTGATGTTCTTGACTTTGCCTTCGAGCACCTGACCTTTTTCGAGCTTGGAGATAATCTCCTTCTTCTGCTGCTCGAGCTCGGCCTCGATGAGAGCCTTGTGGGATACGACAACGTTCTTGAACTCCTGGTTGATTTTCACTACCTTGAATTCCATTGTCTTGTCGACGTATACATCGTAGTCGCGGATGGGGCGCACATCGATCTGCGAACCGGGGAGGAACGCCTCGATTCCGAAGATGTCGACGATCATGCCACCTTTGGTGCGGCTCTTGACATAGCCTTTGATGACTTCATCGTTTTCGAGAACCTGGTTGACACGATCCCAAGAACGGGTCTGGCAGGCTTTTTTGTGGGAGAGACGGAGCTGACCGTTCTTGTCCTCGAGAGCCTCGATGAATACCTCTACATCGTCGCCTACCTTGAGGTCGGGGTTGTAGCGGAACTCGGATACGGGGATGATTGCGTCAGACTTCATGCCTATATCGACACGCACTTCGCGCTTGGTGATAGCTTTCACCTTGCCGGTTACGACCTCGTTATCTTTGGCAGTAGTGAGAGTCTGGTCGTAGATTTTCTCTACTTCCTCGTGGTTCTTCTCGCCTACAACGTTGCCTTTCTCATAGGCATCCCAGTCGAAATCCTCGATGGGGGTTTGAATTTTTAATTCAGACATTAATTGTTAATAAATAAAATGATAAAATCTCTTCCTGCCGCACACGATACGGCAAGCGTCGCAAAATTAGTGATTTTTTTTGATATCACCAAATCTGCGGCGCATAAATGTATAAAAATCTTTTATTTACGTTTTTCAGCTGCATTCAGAGTGCCAGCATGGATGTCTCGGCCGATATGGAGTCGCGGTAGGTGGCGCGGTCAAGTTCCACGAGCCTGTCGAATTCATCTGCCCCGCGGCGTATCTCATCGGCGCCGACGCGCAGACTGTCGGGGAACCGTGCCGCGATCCATCGGCGTTCAAGCTGATGGTAGGAGTCGTAGGCCGAGTCGAAGATGGCTTCGCGTGCGGTCACGCTTTCGGCCTCAAGTGCCTGCACGAGCAGTGGCCGCGGCATCGGCAGTCCGGCCACATCCACCCACGGTGCGGCATCGGCTTCGGCCACCGACGCGTCGGCCGGGCGCTGGGGGAAGTGCCAGGGGTCGGTGCCGTGGTGATGTGCCAGCAGGGCGCGGTCGAGGTATTTCATCAGTCCGAGCCAGTAGAGGCGTGTGGCGCGGTGGAGGGAGGCGCGTGATAATTTCATCCCTTTGTAACGGTGGTAATGGTCGTCGTCGGCCGGGCGCGACAGCATCGGGGTGATGATGTCGAGGGCATTGATCATGGCATTGGCCGTCACGGGGTTGAGCACGTCGAATATCACGCGGTCGTGATGAGTCACATCCTTGCGGCGGTCGCGCTGGGGCCATTTGAGTTCATCGCGCAGCAGCCCGCATGAGCGCAGCATCACGGCCGGCACCACCACCGTGGCACCCTGCGGGTCACCGAACAGATATGAGAAAGGGAATTCCGAAGAGTCGGGATGCGTCTTATGCTGTCCCATGAGGAGCGAGAAGGCGCCGATTCGAGCGCCGAGCATCAGGTATGAGCCGGAGGATGTCTTTACGCCGCGTTCCAGTTCTCCCCAGTGCAGAGGGCCGAGTTTGTACATATGGTTGCTCTGATTGGTCGACGACCCGGCATTCATAAAAGATGTCTGGCATCCGATCAGCAGAGTCCCCTTGTGGGATGATACGGTGTATGGACCGGCGAACAGGGCGCATGCCTCGCCGTTCTCCATCGCGCAGTTGGCGAAGAACAGGGAATCGTGGGCCGTGAATCCCTTTTCGATACGCACCCCCTGGCCGACATAGCAGTTGCGCAGTATGGCTCCGGAATCGACAAGGGCGTCTTCGATGATAAAATCCTTGGCATCCACCCCGGCACCCACATAAGCGTGGCATTCACCCCCGGCTGACGGCGAGCCGGTTATGGTGCCTTCGCGCAGTGACCTGGCGCCGTGTATGCGCACGCGTTCTCCAACGGCCACATTGAAGAGCTCGCCGCAGTCGAGTATCTCGGCTCCCGCTCCTATGCCGGAGGGGAGGGAGAGTGTGTCGATGTGTTCGCGGGCCTGAGTGAGCAGCTCATCGGCCATACTGCGGCGGCATCTGGCTGTGAGCATCGCCGACTGGGCCGACAGCCCCGGATAGATTACCACTGTGCGCGATCCCGTCTCATCGAGCACACAGACTTCGCTGCCGGTGCCGCATAAGGGCTGTGGTTCGTAGCTGATACGGGCACAGTTTTCCACGATGGCGCCTTGTCCGATACGGCAGTTGGATATGCCTCCGGGGATGTGTCGCAGGCGAACGCCGTCGGCCACGCGACAGTCGCGCAGCAGCACATCGCGCAGCATAGAGCCAGGAAAATGGGTATGGTCGATCAGCCCCACCGTGACATCCCCCTCGAACTCCACATCGCGTAGTAGTCGCAGGTCGGAACCCGGATGCAGTCTGACATGGCTCCAGTCGGTAGCGGTGCATCCGTGTGCCTCAAGAACCGCGATGGCCTCCGGAGCAGGGGGCGGGTAAGGGTAGCCGGCCAGAGGGTCGGCGGCCGGCCGCCGGGCAGAATCAGTTGTCGGCTGATTCGGGTTGCTGTGGGTCGGGTGAGTCATTGTCATCGTAGGTCTGGTAAAGGAAATCATTATATGGGAAGCGGCGTGTGTGTATCTCTTTGGCCTTCTGATAGAGCATATCCTTGAGTTCGGGTATGTTGGTCTTTTCTTTGGCTGAGATGAAGACACAATTATTGTTCATGCGCGCCATCCATGTTTTCTTGAATTCGTCGAGCGATATGTTCTCGCGTGTGGCCGGGGTCAGGTCGTCGGGGTCCTTTGGAGTATAGGAGAAAGCATCGATTTTGTTGAATACGAGTATCATTGATTTGTCGGCGGCTCCGCAGACGTCGTTGAGTGTCTTCTCCACTACCGCGATCTGCTCTTCGAAATTGGGATGAGAGACGTCGACCACATGCACGAGCAGGTCGGCATCGCGCACTTCGTCGAGGGTCGATTTAAAGGAATCGACGAGGTGAGTCGGGAGTTTGCGGATGAACCCTACGGTGTCGGTCAGCAGGAAGGGGAGATTCTCTATTGTCACCTTGCGCACCGTGGTGTCAAGTGTGGCGAAGAGCTTGTTCTCGGCAAATACATCGCTTTTGCTGAGAAGGTTCATCAGTGTCGACTTTCCCACGTTGGTATATCCCACGAGGGCCACGCGTGTGAGTTTGCCGCGATTCTTGCGCTGGATGTTTTTCTGGCGGTCGATGTCGCGGAGTTCCTCTTTGAGGCGAGATATTTTGTCGAGGATTATACGGCGGTCGGTCTCAATCTGTGTTTCACCCGGGCCGCGCATTCCGATGCCGCCCCGCTGGCGTTCGAGGTGGGTCCACATGCGGGTCAGGCGCGGGAGCAGGTATTGGTACTGGGCCAGTTCCACCTGAGTGCGGGCTGTGGCTGTCTGAGCGCGTTTGGCGAATATGTCGAGGATGAGGCTGGTTCGGTCGAGGATTTTGACTTTCAGTTCTTTTTCGATGTTAGCCACCTGTTTGGGCGACAGGTCATCATCGAATATGGCGAGTCCGATATCCTCGCGATCTATGTAATCGGCAATTTCCTGTAGTTTGCCGGTGCCTACGTAGGTGCGCGGGTTCGGATAGTCGAGCTTCTGGATGAATCGGGCCATGGGTGTGGCGCCTGCCGTGTGGGCGAGGAAGTCGAGTTCGTCAAGGTATTCATTGACCTTTGATTCCGACTGGTCGCGGGTGATCAGACCCACAAGGACGGTGCGTTCGTTGGCTTCCTGCTGTATTATATTATCGTCGAGCATAATAGTTTAATCGGTGTGTTTCGGGTTATTCCGTTTCCGGACTCCGGTCCGTATGTCAGGATAGAGGGATGGGTGAAATCCGGGAAGTATATACAGTTACAACGCGCAAGGGGGCGGATTGAGTTTATGATTGAATGGAGAAGAGGGTAAAAAAAATATGCAGCGGGCACGGAATGACCGCGTCCGCTGCCTGTATGGGTTTGTGTGTCTCTGGTTATGACGACCGGAGCCTTACTTATTTTTTCACTTTGGTGTAGCCGGCGTTAAGTCCTTCTACTACCTCCTCGGTGATGTCGAGTGCCGGATTGATGTAAAGGGTGGCACCCTTCAGCAGGATGGCGTCATAATGATGGCGGGCATTGTAGCGGTCGATGAAATTATGGATTGAATCCTGCACCACCTTGTCGGCAGCCGTAGCAGCCTCGATATTGGAGCGCTGCATCTTTTCCATCGAAGACTGGGCATTGTTCTGCATCTGCTGCAGTTTGGACTGGTCGGCGTTGAAGTCCTGCTCGGATGTGTATTTGTTGTTCTGGTATTTATTCTGCATCGAGTTGGCGAACGCCTTGATGCTGTTTTCATGTTTTTTTGCCTCGTTCTCGAGATTGTTCTGCATGCGGAGCATCTCTTCGCTGTAGTCGATGGCGAGTTTATACTTGCTCAGGATTGTGTCGATGTCGACATAGCGGTAGTTGGGGAGGTCGGCAGCCTTGGCGGTTTTTGCGGCGGAGGTGGCAGGGGAGGCATCCTTCTTTGAAGAGTCGGAGTCAGAGCAGGATGAGCTGAAGGCCATGACGCAGAGGAGAGAGAGGATGGCGAGAAGATTTTTCTTCATAATGCGTGATAATAATGGTGAGGGCCGGCCGGAGCCGGGCCGCTTGTTTGGTCCAGACCGCCGCGCGGAATGGATTGATGGTTGGTTATAATGAATTATAGGTTCAGAATTGGAGTCAGTGTCTTCCGGCATTGAACTCAGTTGCAAAATTAAGCAAAAAAAACCAATGGAACGTACCCGAGTGTTGAAAAAATCACTATCTTTGGGGAGTGAAATGCAGATTCAGCATTTTTTAACGTCCTGTCGGCCTCAATCCGGTGCTTCTGCCATGTCGGTCCGTCAGAGACTCCATATACACACTGACAGATTATAAATCATAAAAACAAACATAGAGATTATACCATGGAAGTAAAAGATTTGAAGCCGGAACTGCTCTGGCGCTGCTTCGACGAGATTACCAAAGTGCCCCGCCCCTCCTGCCATGAGGAGCAGATTCGCGAGTATCTGCTGAATTTCGCAAAGGAGCATCATATCGAGGTGCATACCGATGAGTGCGGCAATGTGGTGATGCGCAAGCCCGCCAGCAAAGGGCATGAGAATGCTCCCGGCGTAGTGCTCCAGGCCCATATGGACATGGTGTGCGAGAAGAACGCCGATGTGGAGCATGACTTCATGAAAGATCCCATCCAGACATATATTGATGGCGATTGGGTGAAGGCCAAGGGCACTACCCTTGGCGCCGACAACGGTATCGGTGTAGCCGCCGCGCTGGCAGTGATGACCGACCCGACGCTTGTGCACGGTCCTGTAGAGGCTCTTTTCACAATCAATGAGGAAATCGGCCTGGAGGGAGCGCAGAATCTTGGCACCGATATGATCCGCGGCAAGATGCTGCTTAATCTTGACTCGGAGGACGATGGCGAAATCTTTGTCGGTTGTGCCGGTGGCATCGACACTACAGCAGTGTTCAGCTACAAGCGCAGTCTGGCTCCCGAGAATTTTATCTTCCTGCGTGTCAATGTAAGCGGGCTGCTCGGCGGCCACAGCGGCTCTGACATCAATCTTGGCCGTGCCAACGCCAATAAGGTAATAGCACGCTTTATCTGGGAGTGCTCTCAGCTCTGGGATATCGAGGTGGCTGAATTCAACGGCGGCAATCTGCGCAATGCCATCCCGCGCGAGGCATGGGCCGTGTTCGGAGTGCACAGCGACCATGAGCAGGCAGTGGTGCGTCATCTCAATCGCTTCTCGGCTGAAATCGTCAACGAGTACAAAGCAGTGGAGCCGTCGATCAAGCTCACAATAGAGCGCACATCCAAACCGGAATACTGCATCGACTCCGACACATCGCTGCGTCTGGTGCGTGCCATCTATTCGGCTCCCCACGGAGTATACTCGATGTCGGCCGACCTTGAGGGTCTTGTGGAGACATCGACCAACCTCGCAGCCGTCAAGATGATTGATGACAACAAGATCCGCGTCACCACCTCGCAGCGTTCAAGTGTGGAGTCGCGCAAGAAGGATATCGCCGGACAGGTGGAGGCCCATTTCCAGCTTGCCGGCGCTGAGGTGTCGCACTCCGATGGATATCCCGGATGGGCGCCCGACATGCAGTCGCCTATCATGAAGATATCGGCCGATGCCTATGAAGAGCTTTTTGGCGTCAAGCCTGCCATCAAGGCCATCCACGCCGGCCTCGAATGTGGCCTCTTCCTGACAAAATATCCAGACCTGGATATGGTGAGCTTCGGTCCGACAATGACCGGAGTGCACTCGCCCGATGAGAAAATTCTGATACCGACGGTAGATAAGTTCTGGCAACATCTCTGCCGCGTATTGGAGAAAGTCGCTAAAGCATGAGGTGGCTGACCCCCCTTTCAGCTACTGTGGCTCTGGGAGCAGTGCTGTCGCTCTGCTCCGGAGCCGCACGCGGCAGCGGGCCGCACGGCATGGTTAAGGTGCAGGTGGATTCGGTGGGAGGCGGCCCTGAGGCTGAAGCCGAGCGATACCGCCGCCTGACTGATGAGGATTTCGAGCATGTGGCCGATGAACTGGGGGTGGAAGTGGCTGCCATCAAGGCTGTAGTCTCAATTGAGGCAGGTGCCGCCATGAAGGGGTTCTGGGCTCCGGGAGTGCCGGTAATAAATTTCGACCGGACGATGTACCGCAAGTATGCCGCCAAAGCCGGTGGCGGCGGTGCAAAAGGAGAGACGGTGCCCAAGGGGCTTTCCGGATATGCCCTGAGAGAATGGACTCAGCTTATAAATGCCCGCAAGTCGAATGCCCGTGCGGCCAATCTCGGCACGTTCTGGGGCATGTTCCAGATCGGCGGGTTCAATTATAAGGTGTGCGGGTGTGAGTCGGTCGATGAGTTTGTGAGGCTTATGTCGTACTCGGAGCTGGAGCAACTCGAACTGTTCGCGGCCTTCTTGCGCAACACCGGCTATGTGAGCGAACTGCGTGCTCTTAACTGGGCTGGATTCGCCCGCAAATACAACGGCCCGAGTTATGCCCGGCGGGGCTATCACACCCGGATGGCCAAGGCATATGCCAAATTCAAGGCAGAGGAGAGCAACCGCTCCCGCTTCAGCCGCTCGGAGGGAATCACCGGGCGCAGCCTTAAGCTGCTTGATGGCGCGGTCGAATAACCTTCATACACCGTTGGCAGGCTTTTATTGACCTATTATAAGTAAATGTTCGAATTCAGACGACTTCGATAGCAATTGAAGAGAAATCTTTTTTTATACAATCCCCGGCTCCTTTTTTGCCGTTCCCGGCTTGTCATTCAGTCGAATATGTTTATATTATCCTTCACTTCGCACCGGAATTGACTAAAAAATAAGCCCGCATATTGTATAAATTAAATTAGAACACTTACACAGATTATCGAATTTAACAATATACTTGAATCTAATGAAAATCACAGATCTGCAGCCCCGTCTGATATGGGAATGCTTCGATGAAATAACAAAAGTGCCACGCCCCACATTCCATCTCGACAAGATGAAGGAATTTCTTGTAGGCTGGGCCGACCGCCACAATATCCCTTGCAAGGTGGATGAAGTGGGCAATGTGATGATGAGCAAACCGGCTACCCCCGGCCATGAAAAAGCACCCGGCATAATACTGCAGGGACATCAGGATATGGTGGCCGAGAAGCGTGGCGATAAGGTGCACGATTTCCTGACCGACCCGATCACCACAATTGTAGATGGCGACTGGGTGAAGGCCGACGGCACAACTCTCGGCGCCGACAATGGTCTGGGGTGTGCCGCGGCAATGGCGGTGCTGATCGATGATTCGCTGGTGCATGGACCGATACAGGCTCTTTTCACTGTCGATGAGGAACAGGGTCTGACCGGCGCCAACGGGCTGCAGCCTGGATTCGTGAGCGGCGAGATACTGCTCAATCTTGATTCAGAAGAGCATGGACAGCTCGTGATAGGATGTGCAGGTGGTAAAATCACCGTATGTCGGCTCCCTTATGAACCGGTGGCAGCCGATGGTGGATTGAAATGGTACGAACTTCATCTCGACCACTTTAAAGGAGGCCACTCAGGTATGGAAATCGGTCTGGGACGCGGCAACGCCAACCAGCAGCTTGCCCGCTTCATATGGGAGTGGCAGCAGGAATGCCGTATGGAAGTGGCCTCAATCGACGGCGGCAATCTCGCCAACGCGATCCCGCGCGAGTGCAAGGCACTGGTCGGCGTCAGGGAGGAGTGTGCCGCCGATTTCGAGAAAGAGGTGCGTGAATTCAGCGATATGCTCCACGCTGAGTTCCTTTTGGCTGAAGAACCGTCGTTTGTGTTTGAGGCGACTCCGGCTGCGGCGCCGTCCACTATGATCGACAGCGCCACGGCTCGCCGCCTTATAGCCGCTCTTTTCGCCTGTCCGAATGGCGTTCAGGGGATGTCGCGTGCGGTAGAGGGACTTATAGAGACCTCCGACAATCTTGCCTCCGTAAAGATGAAGGATGGCAACGTGATCGAAGTGACGGTGCATCAGCGCTCATCGGTAGATTCGCGTCGTGATGAAATCGCCGACCGCGTCAAGGCGCTTTTCACCATGATAGGCGCAGAGGTGCGCTTCGAGGATGCCTACGTAGGGTGGGCACCCAATCCGGAATCGAAGGTGCTGAAAGTGGCTGAGCAAAGTTTCGAGGCCCTCTTCGGCGGCAAACCACGTGTAGAGGCGCTTCATGCCGGACTCGAATGTGGCCTCTTCCTTGAGAAGATGCCCGGACTCGACATGATCTCATTCGGCCCGACACTAAAGGATATCCACTCTCCGAGTGAGCGTGCCAATATCCCGAGTGTTGCCCGGTTCTGGGAATTCCTGACCGACATACTGCGCAGACTTTCCTGACGCCGGGCATAGCCCCGGTATAGGCCGACAGATACAAACCTCCGTTGCCTCCGAACTATTTCGGGGGTACGGGGGTTTATATTTTGTGTCGCAGGCCGTAGGTATGTACGGTCGGTGTCGTGGAGAATCTGTCGCGGCAGGTGAATGGCGCCCCGGCGTCATGTCGGTCATACGGCGGTGAGGGGGCGAATGACACACGCACACGCAAAAAAAAGTGAGAAAACAAACGTTCAGCAAGATGTTAGGATACCTGTCGGTCGGCGTCTTTATAGACGGCGGATATTATGCCAAAGTCAACCGTGCGCTAAAGGCCATCGAGAGCAGCATAATCAGAGTGCGCTCTTTGTTTGACTTTATATGCGGACGCCTTGCTTACGAGGAAGGCGTCAATCCATCGGACTGTCAGATTACGGAAGCACATTATTTCAGAGGGCGCTATCGTGTGAAAGAGGCCTACGACCGCCATCTGCTCTATAACGAACGCAAGTTTGAGGATACACTGATTGAGAATGATGTGGTGTTCCACTACAAACATTTGCGCGAGGTGGAGAAGAATGGAGAGGTGCAGGTGATAGAAAAAGGGGTCGATGTATGGTTTGCCCTTGAGGCTTATGAACTGGCCACATTCCGCAAGTTTGACTATGTGGTGCTCATCACCGGGGATGCCGATCATGAGATGCTGGTGCGCAAGCTGAAGGCATTGAAGATAAAGACAGTGCTGCTTACCTGGAATCTGACCGACGTCGATGCCACATCTCCGCTGCTCAAAGAAGAGGCCGGGCATCACTGGGAACTCAGCCACATCGTGCATAAGGATCCGGCGTTAAAGAATCATCTGCTATATCGGCTTCGCGAATCTGCCGTCTCGCCTCTTGGCGACGATTTCTGATCAGAGGCTTGCGGATATCAAAGACTGAGCGCATCGCAATGATAAAAATCTCTCCGGCAGACCTCCGCTCATACGGCGGCCGCGTCCGGAATTAAAAATACCTATAAGTAATGAAAAATATATTGGGAATTATTGCCATGGCGGTCGTGGCGCTTGTGATGGCCGCGTCATGCGGCAGCTCGGACAGGGCTGCCGAAGTGGCCCGGAAGATTCAGTCGGGCGATACACTGACACAATCGGAATACACCACCGTAATCGATTATCTCGGGCATTTCGCCGAAAAGGCCCAGCCCCTGCAGGACCAGATCAATAATCTTCCTTATGGCGATGCCAAGGCTGCCGAACTACAACAGCAGCTCGATGAGCTGAAGACCAAGAATACCTATCTCGACCTGTTCAGATCGACACTCTCTCGCGCGCCGCAGGCGCAGATAGGCGCCGACAACGTGGCATTGGTCAACAAGTATGCCGGATATGAATGGTTCTCCGCTCCCGACTGGGCCATTGTCATCACCGACCCGGCAAATGCCGGAGTGGAGCTTGAGACTCCTGCATCCGATACGACTGGAGTCGTGGCCGGCGCTGTCGACGAACTTAAGGTAAAAAGCGGGATATGACCTTTGCCCCGCATGGGCTTGATACTTCACGGAGGGAATTGGAGGGATGAAAAATATGTTACACAACATGTCGGCTATTCCTGATGCAGTGGAAAATTGTCTGTAAATCCTGTTAGATTTTGCATATTGTCAGAATTGCAATATTTGAATTGTGGTTCTGGCTTTTTTATGGTTATAGTGTGGTAAAATGAAAGTGGGGTAGTGCATAAAACCTGTATACATTTTATTCAAAAAAAATTTTGCAGTGCGGCGAAACCTCGCTATCTTTGCAGTGTAATCAGAAACGAAGCATAAGCGCTTCGCCGGGGTGAGAGTCCGACACTGATTGCGCAACAATAAAGACCAACTTCTGTTGACCACAGACGATAAAGAGATATCGACTGCCGCAATGACATCATGAAACACTGACCATGGCGCGGAGGGTAAGAAAAGGAACCGACGGTCCGAAAGAAAGTAAAGGAAGTCAGCTAATTTTTTATACCTCTACCTTGAGAAGGATTCCAATCCTGATCCCTAATGCCGAAAAACAGATACGGCGATGCGAGACCCACAAGAGCGCGAAGCCCACGGCCACCTTGTCTCGCCGAGATGACAGCATTAAAACTTAAGTCTATTCTACCATGAAACTGTAACAACGAGTAACCTTAAATCTAATAGTAGAAAGCCATGCAAACACTACCAGTCTCGGACTGAGTTCTACTCTCCGCGCCATCCGGTCATAATAGAAAAACTCTTGACGAAGTCCGTTGCACGCTGCAATAGCAGAAGCAACGGACTTCGCCGCATTCATCCCTCCCTCTCCGAAGCGACTCCCTGGTCGGCCAATTCTATAGCCGTAATCCGATTACGGATTGAAGCAGCAAAAGTTGTGGGGTTGGCAAAGATTTATTAACTTTGCAGACGATTGTTGTGTATCACTAAGGAGTCTGCCCAAATCAGGCGTTTTGATTTCGTAAAAATTTCTCGCGATTCAATATGCACCGCTGTTTTGGCGTTATACTAAAAATTACTCTCTGATAGACATATGTGTGGAATAGTAGGCTATCTTGGAGGTCGGGATGTATACGACATCCTTATCAAAGGCCTTCATCGGCTTGAGTACCGTGGTTACGACAGCGCCGGAGTGGCGCTTGAGACACCTGAAGGTAAGCTCAATGTGTATAAAGCAATGGGGAAGGTGAGCAACCTTGAGGCGTTCTGCCGCGATAAGGATTTGCGTGCCTCTGTGGGTATAGCGCACACGCGCTGGGCTACTCATGGCGAACCTTCCGATAACAACGCCCATCCCCATTACAGCGAGGATAGAAATCTCGCATTGGTGCATAACGGCACTATCGAGAATTACAAAGTGCTCAAGGATGCTCTGATGCAGCATGGTGTCAGCTTTCATACGGAGACCGATACTGAAGTGCTGGTGCAATTAATCGAATATATCAAGCTGACCAACGGCTGTTCGCTTATCGAGGCGGTCCGTGAGGCGCTCAGCCAGGTGCAGGGCGCTTATGCCATCGCTGTGCTTGAAAAAGGACATCCGGAGGAGATGGTGGCCGCCAGAAAGAGCAGCCCGCTCGTAATCGGCATAGGGGAGGATGAATTCTTCCTCGCATCCGATGCCACGCCATTCGTGGAATATACCAAAGAAGCCGTATATGTGAAGGATGACGAAATCGCAGTGATGCGGCGCGGCGAGCCATTGCGTCTGCTCAATCTTAAGAACGAGGAGACTACTGTCGACGTCACCGAGCTAAATCTCTCCATATCGCAGCTCGAAAAAGGCGGATACCCTCATTTCATGCTCAAGGAGATATTCGAACAGCCAGCCACGCTGCTCGACTGTCTGCGCGGACGTGTCGTGGAGCATGGACGCCGGATTGTGCTGGCGGGTGTGATGGATAATGAGGAAAAATTCCGTTCGGCCAAACGAATCGTAATCGTGGCCTGCGGCACATCATGGCATGCCGGTCTGCTGGGTAAATATCTTATTCAGGAACTCTGCCATCTCCCCGTCGAGGTGGAGTATGCGAGTGAGTTCAGATACAATAACCCTGTGATAGGTCCGGATGATATTGTTATAGCGATTTCGCAGAGCGGCGAGACTGCTGACACGTTGGCCGCCATACAGATTGCCCGTCAGAAAGGGGCCTTCGTATATGGCATCTCCAACGTAGTGGGAAGCTCCATACCGCGGGAGACTCACAGCGGCACATATATTCACGTGGGGCCTGAAATCGGCGTGGCATCCACCAAGGCGTTTACAGGGCAGGTGCTTGTGCTCACACTGCTCGCACTGGCTGTAGGGCATTTGCGCGGCACTGTGTCTGATGAACAGGTGGCCGAACTTGGCGGCTGGATTCTGCGTCTGCCGTCGCTGGTGAAAGAAGTGCTCAAGCTCGACAAAAAAATCAGGCATCTTTCGGCCATTTACACTTATGCACGCAATTTCCTTTATCTCGGACGTGGGTATAATTACCCCACTGCGCTTGAAGGCGCGCTGAAGCTTAAGGAAATAAGTTATATACATGCCGAAGGATATCCGGCGGCGGAGATGAAGCACGGACCGATAGCTCTTATCGACGCCGACATGCCGTCGGTGATTGTGGCGCCGGCCGATCATCTGTACGACAAAATAGTAAGCAACGTGCAGCAGGTCAAGGCGCGTGGCGGCAGTATCATTGCCATTGTGTCGAAGGGTGATACGGAAATCAGTAAGATTGCTGACCATGTGCTGGAAGTGCCTGTGGTGCCGGAGTGTCTCACTCCCATCATTACTTCAATACCGATGCAGTTGCTTTCCTATTACATCGCAATCAATAAGGGGAAAGACGTGGATATGCCGCGCAATCTTGCCAAATCTGTGACGGTGGAGTAATCCTGCGGGTTCTTTCGCTGACAAACTCTTATGCAGAGGGTGTGGCCGACGATATGGCTGCGCCCTCTGCTTTTGTTTGTAGCGGCGTGCATTATTTTACAAAAATCATGCTTCTGCCGGCGTGTCTTATTAACGCGAGTTCGGGATAA